>NZ_JBSPEZ010000010.1:0-88189 GCF_053848845.1 Amedibacillus sp. YH-ame6 | reverse complement strand
CCTACATGAATTACTAGTATATTTTCATAATGCTTTAATGAAAAAGGAAGGCTTTATCATTAAGATTTAGCACTTCCTAAAATATTTGTAAAAAAATTACACATTTATATTGACAAACCCTTTTATCATATTAAAACACACACATATATTGAAGTCAAGCTTGCTCGTAATCTTAGTTACAATTCATCATCATCATACCTAGTCCAAGTACTAAGGATTGAAAAAGTTCATATTTATGATTCCTCCATAAACGTACATAAATAATAATAAAAGAGTTGTAAATAACGCAATATATATGGTTCTATTTAATTGGAATGTGCTCGTTGTATCCTTTGCTTTTTTTATGTTATCAAGCAAAGGAATTCCATAGGGTATAATAACAGAAAATATTACAAACGTAGAGTTGACAATATGAAGAAAACAAAGAACACTCAAAATCATATTTATGGTAGTGATAATTTTTACTGCCAAAAATTCTATATAAGATGTGTTTTTCCGTCCGATACAAAAATTCAACCAAAGTATGTACAGGTAAACACAACAGTATGTACAAGCATATATTATCTTAATCATATACGTCCCCTACTCTAAACAAATCTTTCTTCAAGACTTATAAAGCACTACTTTATAAGTGTTCTATTTTAGTGTAATTAAAACATACCTTTTATATTTATGTCAATTTCATAAGTTTTAGAATTTTGATGCTGAATAGTTATATGGAATACTAGTCCCCACTAAAACATCTTCGATTTTTTCAATAATCAACCAATCGTCCATGTTTCCTTGATGATCAAATGACAATTCTTCTATTTGTTTCACTTCTTGAAAAGCCACAAGACATAAGCATTTTTTATGCCACCTTATTTTTTGTTTATCGCTTAGGCATAATTTATTTTGATTTTTTTCTAACACGTTTGTAATTTCTTCGTCAGTGAGTTTTACATAATTTTCAACATAATCTACAGTTGCACACACTCGAATTCGTCCACTTCCCTTTTCCATAAAATATAAGGTATCCCCTTGGAATACACGACTATGTGGGATTTTTCTTCCAGCGGCTCCTCGTACAACCATAGTTTTCTCTCCTGCTATAATTTTATCGAGAACTTTTTCTTTTGACTTTCCCACATTATCACAATAAACTACATGTACCATTTTTATTTCTCCTCCTCTAAAATTGGTATCCAAATTTGACTTTGATACGTTTCATCAAATGGATTCTTATCGCTATACCATTCCAAACTTGGGCAATTCGCATGTTTGAATGGATATTGAATTAACCACTCTTGTTCCAAATATCGCCAACCTTCTTGAATTGCTTTTGGAACACTTCCAACACAATCAAAGATTGCCCATGTTTCTGCAGGTAGTAAAATTTCTTCATACCCATCAGGTACGCTTTGTGTGGAAATCACCATGATTGTATAAGTGACACTTCCTTTTTTGTAATCAAAATTAGAGCACATCCCAAACATTCCAGTTTCTACAGAATTATCAAGACGAACGAGGTGTTGGTACACATCGCTTCTTTGACAGTCATTCCAAAATTTTGGTATTTCACTTTCCATAAGTTTACGTTCATTTTTCATCGAAATACTTTTTCCAATACATCTGATTTCAGGTTTTTGAGCCAACTTCCATGCATAGTGATGTTTTGTTATGATTTGCATTTTAGGGAAAATCTGTAGTGGAACATCTTGTTTTCTTGCTTGTAAAGGTGAACAACCATGAAACTGTTGAAAAGCTTTTGTAAAGGATGTAGGTGAATCATATCCATATCGAAAACTTATTTCAATTATTTTCATATTTGTACTTTTTGTATCATAACCAGCTAAGGTAAGCTTACGTAAACGTATATATTCCGCAAATCCAATACCATTCATGTAGGAAAACATCTTTTGAAAGAAATCAAAGGAACATTCCGCAATTTGTGCAATATGTGTTGGATCAATTGGTTCTTCTTTTCGTTGTAAATGTTCTTCGACATAATCAATGATCTGTTGCAATTTTTCTTCCCAATTCATAAAAGCTCCTCTCTACTATATAAAGTCTATCATGCAACTACTCCTATTTCATCTTCTTTTCAGTACTGGATGGATAGCATGATACAATTTGTTTGCTCAAGTTAATTATATAAGAAATAGGAATAATAACAATTTACAAATATTGTATGATTCAATATTGAACAAGTTATAAAGAAAAGAAGAATTTTCATTCTCCTTTGATCTTACTCATAATAGATTCATCGAATACACCCTTTTTTAACATCTCTATTTCATATTTGTAGGGAGGACATTCATCAACCCATGGAGTCTCTAAAATCTTCACTACATGCGTTAAACGAGGGTTGTGTACAACCTTGCAAAGGTTATCGAAACCAATTTCACCAAAACCTATATTCGCATGACGATCTTTCTTTGCACCTTGTACATTTTTAGAATCGTTGATATGTAAACAAATCAAACGATCAAGACCGATGACTCTATCAAATTCATCTAATATGTAATCAAAATCTGCTAAGTTAAATCCTGCATCATGAATATGACAAGTATCCAGACACACTTTGATATGATCACTATGTTTTACATGATCAATCAAATAGCGTATATGTTCAAAACAATACCCTATTTCACTTCCTTTGCCTGCCATGGTTTCTATTGCGATATTTACATCACCAATATTCTCCATAGCAAGATCTAGTCCTTTCACAATCTGCGCTAACCCTAAATCTTCACCTGCTTGTACATGACTTCCAGGATGTAATACAAGAATAGTAGAGCCAATTGCTTTTACACGTTCGATTTCTTTCGCAAGGAATTCTACACCTAGTTCAAATGTTTCTTTTTTCTGACAATTTGCTAAATTGATAATATAAGGAGCGTGTACAACTAGCGAAGATAATGAAATATTGTGTTCCTTCATCAACTGTAAAGCTTCCGCTATCTTCAAATCACTCATCGGTTTACGCAACGTGTTTTGTGGAGCACCTGTATATAACATAAGGGCATTTGCTCCATAGGTTATAGCTTCTTTCACAGAACCAAGAATATAATCAGGAGCACTCATAGAAACATGACTGCCTATGATCATAAATTCTCTCCTCTTTTTTCAATCGTCTTCTGTTTTGCTCGTTCTTTTTTCTGACGATGAATATCTTCTTTGATCATTTTACGTCTTGCTTGACGTTTTAATTTTTCTACTTCTGCTTTTCTTTTTACTTTATAACCAGGTTTTACTACTTTCTTTTTCTTTGTAACAATCTTAGATATTTCTTTTTCTAAAGGATCATCTTTTTTTGTTTTCTTCTTATGGATTGGTTCTAAATCTGTCCATACACCATTTTTAAGGCTACGGTGATGGAAAGAAATTCCTTTGATTTCAAGAGAGCGAATCATTGCATCGTCTTGTTTCTTATAAAGTGCGTAACAAATCCCGCTATGCCCTGCTCTACCAGTTCTACCACTTCGGTGGATATAATAATCCAATTCTTGTGGGAAACCTAAAGAGATAACGTGAGATATACCATCAATATCAATACCTCTAGCCGCAATATCCGTCGCGACAACAAAAGATTTTTCGATATTCACAAGATCTTTCATAGCTTTCGTACGTTCTCTAGGAGATAAATCACCATGTAGTTCAATAACCCCATAGCTATTTGAACGTAAAGATTCCGCAACACTTGCAGCTAATGTTCTAGTATTTGCGAAAATCAAACAAACATATGGTTGGAATGTTGGTAACATTTCCAACATTTTTTCTTCATAACTCTTTTCCAAACAAGGAACTAAGATATGCTCAATATTCGGATGAAAGTTACTTCCTTCATCAATTTGAACAGTCACTGGGTTATCAAGATATTTCTTCAAGAAGGGGCGTAATGCTTGTGGTATCGTTGCGCTAAAAACCATCATTTGTAAATCTTTACGCATCTTACCAGCAATTGCATCTACATCTTCTAAGAATCCAAATTCTAATGTCATATCAGCTTCATCGATAACAAGTACATTGGCAGTATCTACACGCAATGTCTGCTCTTGTAAGTACAAGTCTTTGATTCTTCCAGGTGTACCGATTACAACATGTGGTTGAACTTTCAATTGTTCATTCATTCTTGATTTTTCCATACCACCGGTAATCAAACGAATATTTAAATCTGGCATTGCTTCACTCATTTTGGCAGCACGTTGAAAAATCTGAACTGCAAGTTCTCTAGTTGGTGCAGTAATCACTGCCTGTACACATGCTTTGGATACATCGATTCCTTCTAAAATAGGAATTAAAAACGCATGGGTTTTCCCTGTTCCTGTATCAGATACACCAATGATATCTTTTCCCTTACATGCTAAAGGGATTACTTCTTTCTGAATCGGGGTTGGCTCTATAAAGCCTTCTAGTTGTATAAACTTCTTTGTATGTTCTTTAAAATTATAATCTGTATATTTACTCATATAGGATTACCTCCTTTGACTAGCCATTACATTATACATGAAACAAAGCAATTGTAAAGTAAAGCATGTGTTTTTACGTATATGTACATAGATGAAAACCGGCTATAACTTTCTGTCCTTGATTCTATTTTACCCTATATTTTCGAAAAATGTTATTACTTAAAAAAACAATGTTGTAAAACATTAAAATCCGTTATAATAAATACGAGGTGTTGAAACTATGGAAATCATAAAAGTAACGCCTAGAGGATATTGCAAAGGTGTCACAAGAGCAATTTCTCTAGCGAAGAAAACAGCATTAGAAAATCCGAATAGAAATATATATGTATTGGGTATGCTTGTACATAATCGATATGTTATGCAAGCGTTGAATGAATTACATATTATAGCAGTTGATGATAAGCGTAAAACTCGCCTTGAGTTATTAGATGAAATCCCTATGGGAAGCATTGTGATTTTTACCGCACATGGTATTGCGCCAAATGTTGTAGAGAAAGCAAAAAGCTTGGGTTTAGAATGTGTAGATGCTAGTTGTCTAGACGTTGTAAAAACGCAAGATATTGTCAAAGAAAGACTTGATGAAGGATATGATATCCTTTATATAGGAAAAGAAGCACATCCTGAAGCAGAGGCGATATGTTCGTTAAGTGCTCATGTTCATCTGATTACAGATGAATACAGCATTCAGGAGCTGCCTTTGTTTGATAAGGTGTTTGTAACCAACCAAACAACGATGTCTATATTTGATGTGGAAGCATTGTTTACAAAAATTAAAGAACGTTTTCCAAATGCTATCTTTAGTGAAGAAATATGCAACGCTACACGGATTCGTCAACAAGCAGTATCAGATTTAAAAGATCAAAATATAGACGTATTATATGTGGTTGGTGATAAACATTCAAACAACTCCAATAGATTAGCACAAATTGCTCGTGAAAAAGGAATTATGTACGTGTATTTGATTGATGATGTACAAGATATTAGGGATGAACAATTGCGCAATATGAATCGTGTTGCGATTACATCAGGTGCTAGTACCCCTACCTACTTAACATCACAAGTGATCGAGTACTTACAGAGTTATGAACGACAGAAAGAAAAGCCTGTCGTATCTATTAAAGATATATTATGAAAGGATATTCTCTATGAAGAAAGTTAAAATAACAGTATTAAAAAAAAACTTTGATGAGGAACTTGCGAAAGAATATGGTGCACATAATTTAGGCCCATACCCTATGTTGCAAAATAATCAAGTATTTTATGCGGATTATGCAAAACCAGAAGGATTTTGTGATGAAGCATGGAAAGCCATTTATCAATATGTATTTGCGTTAGCACATGGAGCAAAAGAAACATTGTTTTATTATGGTGATTGGATTCGTAAACCTGGAGTTGCGATTTGTAGTTGTAACGATGGTTTAAGACCAGTAATATTTAAATTGGAGGCAACAGATATAGATGCACAGATCAACTATACTCCAGTAGAATAACGATGGAACATAAAGGAACGAAACAAATAGAGACAAATCGACTCATACTGCGTAAGTTTAAAACGGAAGATGCAGAAAGCGTATTTCGTAATTGGGCAAGTGATCATAAGGCTACTACCTATTTGCGTTGGCCACCGCATGCGTCTGTTAAAGTAACAGAAAATATCTTACAAGAATGGATAACATCCTATGAACGAGATAATTTCTACCAATGGTCCATTGTGTTAAAAGACATAGATAAGTCCATTGGTTCGATTAGTGTTGTGGAACAAAAAGAAACGTTAAATATTGTTCATATCGGTTATTGTATTGGTAGTACATGGTGGAATCAAGGGATTACTACAGAAGCATTTCAAGCGATCATTCCCTTTCTCTTTGATGAAGTAAAAGTGAATCGCATAGAATCACAACATGATCCTAAAAATCCAAATTCGGGAAAGGTAATGAAAGCTTGCGGTTTAACGTATGAAGGTACCTTGCGAGAAGCAGATATTAGTAATCAAGGAATCGTGGATGCCTCTATATATGCACTTCTTGCAAAGGATTATCACAAAACAAAATAAAAGCATTCTGGATTTTATCACAGAATGCTTTTTAATTTGTCTTCAATACGTTTTTTTAATTGGGTATATTCTTGGAATGTAGGTTCCGTAGATGGCATTTTTGACAAGATGTTTACTAACTTATCCAAATGATGTTTCCAGTATAATGGAAATAGTGGGTGTTGTATACAACTGCCGAATAATATTTCATCTTCATTCAAAGAATCATGATAACTACATGTAAATGCAATGACTTCATAGAAATGATCTTCTTCTACGATGTCTTCTTGTACAATGGTGTAATGGTGTTCACTAATCCAACGACGAACATCATCTACATGTTTGTTGCTTTGAATGATGATACGTTTGTAATTTTCAAGTTTATCTAAATTGCGTTCCAAAATTCCTTGGATGGTATCAAATCCCATTCCAGCGATGATAATGGTGTCTACATCTTCTGGTAAATTATCCATCCCATTTGTAAGAATGGTAGTAATTTGATGATCTAAGTGTAAGGAAGAGATAGCCTCTTGGGCTCTTGATAAAGGACCTTTACGCAAATCACAAGCGTATACACGAGAACAGACATCTTCTTGTATAAGCGCAATGGATAACAAACCATGATCACATCCTATATCTGCGACTACACTTCCCTTTTCTACCATAGAAAATATGGAGAAAAGGCGCTTAGAGAGCGCCATTATGGTTTGTCTACAAAATCCTTTAAACGTTTGGATCTTGTAGGATGTTTTAATTTACGTAATGCTTTTGCTTCAATCTGACGAATACGTTCCCGTGTTACGTTGAATTCTTTACCAACTTCTTCAAGTGTACGAGTTCTTCCATCGTACAATCCAAAACGCAAACGTAATACTTTTTCTTCACGTTCTGTTAATCCTTGAAGCACTGTGTTGATTTCATCTTTTAACAATTGATTGTTTGCATATTCATCAGGTGAAAGTGCATCTTTATCTTCGATGAAATCTCCTAAGTGGGAATCGTCTTCTTCTCCAATTGGAGTTTCAAGAGAAACTGGTTCTAAAGCGATTTTTTGAATTTCACGTACTTTTTCAGGAGAAATGTTTTCCATTTTAGCAGCAATTTCTTCTGCAGAAGGATCACGTCCTAAATCCTGAACAAGTTGACGTTGAATACGAGTTAACTTGTTGATGGTTTCTACCATATGTACTGGGATACGAATTGTTCTAGCTTGGTCAGCGATTGCACGTGTGATCGCTTGACGAATCCACCATGTTGCATATGTAGAGAACTTAAATCCCTTTGTATAGTCAAATTTTTCAACAGCTTTTACAAGACCCATGTTCCCTTCTTGGATAAGATCAAGGAATAACATTCCACGTCCAACATATTTTTTCGCAATAGATACAACCAGACGAAGGTTAGCAGAAATAAGTTTCTTCTTTGCTTCTTCATCCCCTGCTTGAATACGTTGAGCAATTTCAGGTTCTTCTTTAGGGTCTAATAATTCAACACGACCAATTTCTTTCAAGTACATTTTTACAGGATCATTGATTTTTGTGTGGGCAGAATTTGCGAAAGATTGTTCCAAATTCTCAATATCTGTAGCTAATGTGTCCTCTTCTTCTTCATCATCCTCGATAAAGTCAATGTCATCATCATCTTCAGCTGCCAATACATCATCGTCCAATAAATCAACATCTTCTTCATCGGCATCTTTTACATCAATTCCGTTTTCTGAAAACCATTCCAACAAATCATCAAAGTCACTATCAGACATATCTAAATGTTCGATTGCCTCCATGATTTCACTTTGTTGAACTTCATTGTTATCTGTTAAACGATCTAGAAATCCTTGTTTAATATCATCGAGAGTTTTATATTCTTTTAATACTGCTTTTTTCTTGGTAGCTTTCATATCGTTACTTCCTTCCCGCGCTGCGCCAATCATCACGCTCTATAATCAATTGATTCTTTTCATTCGCAAGCTTTGCTTTTTCTAAAGGATCGTGGATCTGCTTAATCTTTTCGTTGATCATCGCAATCTTATCATCCATGAAACAAGCTTTTACTTTATGAATGGCTTCATGTAATACTTCCATATTCACATCGTCTTGAGCAAGTTCCCAATTTGCAATTTCTAACAGTAGTTTCTTAACAGGTTCTTCTTTAATAACATCCAATAAATCTGCGATTTCAATATGTTGATGTGTTCGATAATAATCGATGATATAAATCGCCAGTTTGTTGCTCATGTCATCTTTTAGAAACCCTAGTTCTTCTTTGTAGTAATTGCTGGCAGCGACACCACTTAGCATCTGTGATAAAATCTGATACTCAGCATGCATTCTACCGCTTTTAGGAAATGTCAAATACGTTCGTTTTTGATATATATCTTTCTTTTTCGTTTCTGTCTTTGTTTCCTTTGTTGGTTCAGGGCGCATATCGAATTCTGTTAATTCTCGTAGGCGAACAAAGTAGCTTTCTTTTTCAAAATCATCTTTTAATGCGTTTATTTCCTCTGCCATTTCAATGGCGAGTTCCTTTTTTTGTGTATAATTTTCTAAATTGTATTTTGTTACCAAATATCCAAATAGAAAATCAATCCACGATATGGTTCTCTCTACCATGTGTTTTAGCTCTTCTTTACCAAACTCTTCAATAACTTCATCCGGATCTAATCCAAATTTGTTATCGACAACCTCAAATTCCATTTGATATTGTCGAGCAAGTTTACCAAACTTATAAGTTGCATTTCTACCAGCACCATCCCCGTCATAACAAAGGATAATCGGTGCGTGTAATTTCTTCAACAACAATATTTGTTCTTTTGTACAAGCTGTCCCAAGTGTTGCTAATGCGTTTGATAGTCCAATCTTTTCAAACGACAAAACATCCATCGCACCTTCCACAAGATATACTTTCTTTTGTTTACGTGCTTCTTCTTTTGCCCTATGATAGTTAAAGATTAAATTCCCTTTAATATAAATATCCGTTTCATTCGTATTGATGTATTTCGCATCATCGTTATCCAAAATTCTGCGTGCAGAGAAACCAACAGGTTCTCCAAACTCATTGTGAATAGGAATGGTAATACGATTTGCAAATACATCTTTCATACCAATGGAACTTAGTCGACACACCCCTGCCCCAATGATATCTTCATCTGCATGTTTCTTCGCATGAAGAAACTTATACAAAGCATCATCTGGTGGGTTATATCCAAGTTCAAATTTCTTGATAATCGATTCATCAATCAAACGGGAACTTAAATACTCTTTTACGTTATGTGCATCTAAGGTATCCATATGGTAGTGTGTAAACTCAATGGTGTCTTTACACGTCTTGTAGAGTGCCTCTTTATGCGGATCTACAACACGTTGGGGGATATCTAAAGTATGCTCAATTGGAACACCTACATACTCCGCAACTTTGTATACAGCCTCAATAAATGAAATTTTTTCGTAATTTGATACAAATGTAAAGACATTTCCGCCCGCATTACAAACAAAACATTTATAAATCTGTTTATCTGAGGCAATTGACATCGATGGTGAATGGTCATCATGAAAAGGACAAGTACACCAGTAGTTCTTGCCTTTGCGAGTAAGTGGTACATAGCGTCCAATAATATCTACTATGTCCGCTTTTGCACGAATCTGATTGATTTCCTCTTCACGTAAACGCGCCAAACACAAACACCCCTATACTATAGTTTAATTCTCTCTTCGATATAAGCTGCTAAATCATCGATAGCTACACGTTCTTGTTCCATAGAATCACGATGACGTACAGTTACACATTGATCATTTTCTGTTTCAAAATCTACTGTGATACAAAATGGTGTACCAATTGCATCTTGACGACGATAACGTTTCCCAATACTTCCGGATTCATCATAGTCGCAATTTCCTACTGCCGCAATCTTCGCGTAAATCTCCATTGCTTTATCACCTAGTTTTTTGCTTAATGGCATTACACAAGCTTTGATAGGTGCTAAGTATGGATGGAAATGCATAACGATACGTGTTTCATTTTCCAATTCTTCTTCATCGTACGCATCACATAAGAATGCTAGCATTAAACGTTCTACACCAACAGCTGGCTCTACACAGTAAGGTAAATATTTTTCATTGGTATTTGGATCCAAGTACTCTAATGATTTCTTACTAGCTTCTTGGTGTTGTTTTAAGTCATAATCCGTACGATCTGCGATACCCCATAATTCTCCCCATCCAATTTGAGAATGGAAGTTATACTCGATATCACAAGTTCCTTTAGAATAGAATGCCAATTCTTCAGGAGTATGGTCACGGAATCGCAAATGATCTTCTTGTATGCCTAAATCAGTCAAAAATTTCATGCAATACTCTTTATAATAATGGTACCACTCCATATCTGTACCTGGTTCACAGAAGAATTCTAATTCCATCTGTTCGAATTCTCTTGTACGGAAGATAAAGTTTCCTGGAGTGATTTCATTACGGAAGCTTTTACCAACCTGTCCAATACCGAATGGTAACTTCTTACGCATAGAACGTTGTACATTCTTGAAATTCACAAACATTCCTTGTGCTGTTTCAGGACGAAGATAAATCGCATTCTTAGCATCTTCTAAAACTCCTTGGAACGTTTTAAACATTAAGTTAAATTGACGAATATCAGTAAAGTCATGTTTCCCACATTTTGGACAAGCTAAGTTGTACTCGTTAATGTAGTCCATCATCGCTTCATTGCTCCATCCTTCAACACTTACTTCGTTATTTGTTGCATTTTCAATCAACTGGTCAGCTCTAAAACGAGTCTTACAGTCTTTACAATCCATCAAAGGATCACTGAATCCTCCAACATGACCACTCGCAACCCAAACGGCAGGATTCATCAATATCGCAGATTGAATACCTGTGTTGTATGGTGACTCCTGAATGAATTTACGCCACCAAGCTCGTTTGATATTATCTTTTAATTCAATACCTAATGGACCAAAGTCCCAAGTATTGGATAAACCACCATAAATCTCAGAGCCTTGAAAAACAAATCCACTGTTTTTCGCATGCGCTGTTACTGTATCAAATAGTTTTTCGATTTCCATATAATATAGCCCCTTTCAAAAAAAATCTCATCACATCGTGATGCAGGTGAAACGAAAAAATAGTTACAAGAATACACTTTAATATAACACTTTTGTGCGTTCATTGTCAATGCAATATCTACCTGAAAGGCACAAAAAAAAGAGAATTTATTTTGAATTCTCTTCCATTGCGTACAAATGCTTTAAAAAACGTATACTTCTTACATTCACACCTGCATATTCTTGAAAGAATTCATAAAGTGATAAGAAGTCTAAAAAAGTAAAATCATTATAGTTTTTCAAGATGTCGTAATGTTGTAATTGTGTTTTGCATAAGAGTCGAAATCGCTTTAACTCTTCAACAGCCTTATTTTTGTCTATGGTACCTTGATAACACTCTTGACAAATCATTCCCCCACTACTAACAGAAATCGCTTGTACACCACCAGTACTCCCACATCGAACACAACCATCAACAAAGGGTTCGATTCCATGCATTTGATTCATGATAGATTGAAACACACACAGAATGCGTAAAGGATGTGTCGTATCAACTAAAATGTCTAAGGATTGCTTTAGTAATGAAAATGTATTTATATCAAAATCACTCGCATCCAAACATTCACACATATAGGATGCGATGGTTTGTTTATATAAGTCTTCTCTTATCTTACGATAGCTTTCTATAATCTCTGCACTTTTTAGGGAATGTAAATCCCCTACTTCATTTACATTTAATAAAAAGCAACTCATTGTAAACACTTGGCAAGCAGGCGCATTCTTACTTTTCATTTTTTGAATACCCCTAGCTACCACATGAAACAATTGGCCATTTTCACATAAAATATGTAACATGGCATCATGTTCACGATATTCTTGATAACGTACGACAATACCTACATATTCTTGTTCTCTCATTATTCGCTCTTCTCGTTATATCCAAGTTGTGCTAACTTACTTGCACGATTTCGCCAATTCTTTTCAACTCTTACAAAAAGCTCCAATTCTACTTTTTTATGTAATTTTTCTTTTAGTTCTTTTTGCGCCGCTAGTCGAATAGAGCGAATCATACTTGCTTGTTTACCAATGAGAATTGCTTTTTGTGAAGTGCGTTCTACTACAATCATCGCTTGTAGGTCTATTCTTGTATCCGATTCTTTTCTGTTCTCAATAACAACCGCAACCGAATGAGGAACTTCTTCGTTTGTTTTGTTTAAAACTTTCTCGCGAATAATCTCAGCAATTTGAAATTGTTCTCCATGATCACAAATCATATCTTCAGGAAAAAACATTGGTCCTTCTTGTAAATATTCACGTGTCACCTTTAAAAGTTCTTCAAGATTTTCTTTCTCTAGTGCAGAAATTGGGAAGATTTCTTTAAAAGACATACGATCTTGCCATTGTTTCAACACCTTGATTAAATCTTCTTTTTCTAATAAATCAATTTTATTTAATATTAGGAATACTGGTATATGAGATTGTTTCATCTTTTCTAAAATAAATTCGTCTCCACTTCCAAAAGGTTGCGTAGCATCTACCATCCAAAAATTGATATCCGCTTCTGCAATTGCAGTATATGCATTTTTATTGAGTGTTCTTCCTAGTTCGTGTTTTGGTTTATGAATTCCTGGAGTATCGATAAACACAAATTGCGTTTCTTTTGTTGTAAGTATTCCAGAAATGTTATTTCTGGTGGTTTGTGGTTTGGATGTAGTGATAGCTATTTTTTCTTTCATCACTGCATTTAGTAAGGTGCTTTTTCCTGCGTTGGGTCTACCAACGATTGCTATAAAACCTGAACGATAACTCATAGTAAATCCTCTTGTGTAAATGACATTGGTAATAACTCTTCAATGTTGGTTACTTTTCCATCTTTTTTATTACTTAAAACAATCGGAGTATTTCTTTGTAATAATTCCACTAAAACTTGACGACATGCTCCACAAGGTGCAGCCAATATATCTCCATCGCTCACAATCGCAATAGATTCAATATCTTCTTTACGATACCCTAAAGAATACGTCGCAAAAATAGCACTACGCTCCGCACAATTTGTTAATCCAAAAGAAGCATTTTCTATATTTGCTCCTGGGATGTATTTCCCATCTTTTGTCTTTACACATGCTCCTACATGATACTTGGAATACGGTGCATATGCATGTTCCATCGCGTTAAATGCACAATCTAATATATCTGAATACTTATTAAGTTCTACCATAATTTACCTCCTATAATGATAACTCCAACGATTGCCGCTACGATTGACATCATCAATACGGCCGCTGCTGCATAATCTTTAATCTTTTTTGCGCTTTCATGATAGTGCGGACAAACCATATCCACAACTTCTTCAATTGCGCTATTTACAAATTCTAAAGCAATAACGGATGCAATCACAATGAGAATAAGTGCCCATTCCATACCGTTCAAGGATAAGAATGCACACGCTACAATGACAGCACATCCAATGAAAACTTGAAGCATAATACTATGATCATGGCATACTCCATGAAACAAGCCGGCAAAAGCAAAGTAGAATTTACGAACGTACTTTCTTAGGAACGATATCATTCAATATGTCATCCTGTAATGCAAACATTACACGTTCATCTTCTTGACTCATATGGTCATATCCCAACAAATGAAGGATACCATGTGTAAATAGAAAACACACTTCCCTTCTTATAGAATGCCCATACTCTTTTGCCTGTTGCTTGATTGCTTCGATATTGATAAAGATATCACCAAGTTCTTCTTCTCCATCCATGATTTCATAATCTTCCTCACTATCTTTTAGTGCGAAGCTAATAACATCGGTTGGACGATCAATCCCTCGATATGTACGATTTATTTCATGTATTTGTTCAGGTGTCACAAAGATAACAGAAGCACATTGTCCTTCTTTTAACTTCAATACCTGTGATGTTTTTTCTGAAATGGTAACAAAATCTTTTTTATAGCGTGTCCATTTCGCTTCCATACTTTGATTGATGATGTTGATTTCCATGTATTCACCTCATTACTTTCGTGATTATTATACCACAAAGAAAGAAAAAGGTCTTATGATTCTAACAGAAAGAAAAACAGTAGTGCATAAGCACCACTGTGGGTTTTATCCAAAATCGTAATGTTGTCCTTTTACCATATAAATGATATGTTCACAGATATTCTTTGTATGATCTCCTGCGCGTTCCATATTACGAACCATCGCACTGATTTCAAAGATATTCTTCATGAAGTCAACATCTTCTTTTGAAGTAACTTTTTCTTTTAACTTATAGTACAAGTCTTTGATTCCTTTATCTCTTTCTGGGATTTCAAACGCTAATTCAATATCACGTTCTTCATATGCTTTCATTGTATCTTGTAGCATTTCAATGAATTGTTGTTCCATCGCCATACCATACTTACGAATACTAGATTCGATTTCATCGTGTTTGATTAAGAAAATCGCAATATTTTTTGCATAATCACCAATGCGTTCTAATTCACTTGCAATTTTGATGTCTGCCACAACTTTACGAAGATCACTAGCAACTGGAGACAATAACGCAAGTGAACGTACTGCCATATCATTAACCTCTTCTTCTAGGTGATTGATGATATCATCTGCTTGTACGATTGCTAATTCTTTCTCTCTGTCTGGTTGATTTAAAACATCTACGATCTTTTCATGCATTTGTAATACTTTACGTCCCATTTTCAGGATGTTTTGTTCCATTGCGCTTAATTCAGCATCTATTTTTACCATGTAAGATTCCTCCTATCCAAATCTTCCTGTAATATAATCTTCCGTACGTTTATCTTTTGGTTGTTGGAAGATATTACTTGTCTTATCAAATTCTACCACTTCTCCCAACAAGAAGAAAGCAGTATAGTCAGAAACACGAGAAGCTTGTTGCATAGAGTGTGTTACGATAATGATTGTATACTCCTCTTTCAACTCTTCCATTAAATCTTCAATCTTGTTTGTCGCAATTGGATCTAGTGCACTTGTTGGTTCATCCATTAATATTACTTCTGGTTCCATTGCAATCGCACGTGCAATACACAAACGTTGTTGTTGTCCACCTGATAATCCAAATGCACTATCATTTAAACGATCTTTTACTTCTTCCCATAAGGCAGCTTTTTCAAGAGATTGTTGTACAATCTCATCAAGAATTTTCTTATCCTTGATCCCCTGACATTTAGGACCATACGTAATATTATCATAAATGGACATTGGGAATGGATTGGGTTTTTGAAATACCATACCTACACGTGTACGTAAATCAACGACGTTCATTGCTCCTTTATGAACATCAACACCATCCAATTCGATATTTCCTTCAATACTACAACCATCAATCAAATCGTTCATTCTGTTTAGGCAACGAAGGAAGGTAGATTTACCACAACCACTTGGTCCAATCAATGCAGTTACTTTATTTTTCGCGATATCCATATGGATGTTCATTAATGCTTGTTTTTCTCCATAGAATAAGTTTAAATCTGATACTTGAAATATTGTTTCTTCATTCATAATACTTCCTCCTAATACCACGCTTTATTAAAACGTTTGCTTAATAGTTTGATGCTAATATTTAATACTAATACAAAGATAAGGATTACGATAGAAATCGCACTTGCTAGTTCAAAGTTTGGTTGTTCACTACTCATGATATTGTAAATATGAACAGCTAAACTTGTTCCTTGAGATAATAACTCAGGACTATCATTGACATAAGTACCCATTGCATAAATCAAGGCGGCACTTTCTCCAATGATACGACCAATACTCAAAAGTACACCCGTTAAGATACCTGGTACGGCACATGGCAAGATTACTTTGAATATGGTTTGAGATTGGTTTGCCCCTAGAGATAACGATGCATCACGAAGTGATTTTGGCACAACGATTAACGCTTCTTCTGTAGAACGTATAATGGTTGGCAATAAAATAACAGACATCGTTAAGGAACCTAACAAAATATTGGCAGTCGTTGCACCAAACATCTGTGTAATTGGAAATAAAACTGCAACTCCCATCAAACCAAAGATGATACTAGGTACACCAGTTAACATTTCAATTGCACTACGGATAAATCCAGTTGTACGTGTTGGTTTTGCATATTCATGTAAGTAGATCGCTGCCGCAATACCTAATGGTAGTGCAATCAACAAGGATACTATAATAAGGTACAAAGTTGTAATAATAGAACCACGTATTCCTCCACCAGGAGTTTTAAAATACATAGTTTTGATAGAAGCAGCATTTTCATCTAACATAGTCACTACTTCTTTGGCACTTTGAGACATGATGTTTCCACTTACTTGTGTCTTCCCTTGTGTATTTACAAAATTAATTCTCTCGGCTTGGAAACCGACTTCCGCCCCCATAGTTACTTCACGATCTTTGATACTATCGTCAATTAAGTAATTGAATGGTGAATCTTTATCGATGTATTCGATCAATACGACATTGTCTTTGTGTTGATCAATTGTATCGATGAATGCAACCCCCCATTTACTACTAAATACAGCCCCTTCACTTAAATCTGACGGTTTTGTAAAGTTAGCTGGAGCATTATGTTGTTCTTGAATAGATGTCAAATAATTATTAGACCAGTAATTACCAGTCAAGATATCAAAACCTAAAGAGGAAAAGCCTTTTGAGAAAATAAAGATAAAGATAGCAATCAAAACAACTACGCTTACTCCACTGGAAACGTAAGTAATTCCGTTTAAGATACCATCGTTGCGTTTACGTTTCTTTTTTTGCGCAAGGTTAATTTGTTTCATTTCAAATTCCCCACTTTCTTTTTCATGAAGTTCAAAAGAAGGTTTGATAACAGAATAACTGCCATCAAAATCAAACCAACAGAGAATCGAATATCATAATCTAATCCAGTGGTTTCTTTCAACCCTGCCAACATAGTGGTTGTTAGGGTTCTTGTGGTATCAAATAAATTCACAGTAGGACCAAACATTTTGTTACCAGCTACCATTGCAACTGCAGTTGCCTCTCCAAAAGCACGACCTATTCCTAGGATTGCACCTGCAAAGATTCCTGATTTAGCACTTGTTAAGATAACTTTAAAATTTGTTTGTGTCTTTGTAGCACCCAACGCTAAAGAACCTAGTTCAATTTCTTTATCTACACTACGAATGGCAGTAATTGACAAAGAAGTAATGGTTGGAAATATCATAATCGCAAGCAATAAGATAACCGCTAATAAAGAACTACCTCCTGCTGTTACAAATCCAAAGGAAGATGCTAATCCACTTACAAGTACTGTGATCGTTCCTGAAGCGAATACCCCATATACCACAGATGGAATGGACGCCAATAATTCAACAACTGTAGTCATAATTTCTGCAATACGTTTTGGTGCAATCTTCGCAATGAAGAGAGCTGTCAATACGGATAATGGGAAAGATATTAACAATGCCCCAAAACTCGCAACCAATGTATTGATAATGATAAATCCTACCCCATAAATACCTTGATCTTTTCGCCATAAGCTACCGAAAAGAAAATCAAAGAAATTCACTGGTTCATAAGTAGATGTCCCAACAAATGGAGTTACTCCCTTAATACTAATAAAAATTACGATTACAGCTAACATAGAGCTCGCAATCAATGCGGCCAACATAAATACAAAACGCATACGTTTGTCATGTTGGAGTTTCTTATTATTTTTTTCAAAGCTCGTAAACTGTCTAACAAAATATTTCATATTTTCACCAATCCTTATAACATGAGAACAGTCTGAACTAAGTCAGACCATTCTCTATTCGTGCTACTGTACTACTTGATGTCTTCCCATTTCGCAAATTTACCAGTAAAGATTTTCATTAATTGATCCTTTGTCATATTATCGAAGCTGTTGTTGTCTTTGTTTACAACTGCCACAACTGCATCTAAACAATATTGACCACTCATCATAGCTCCTGTAACATCTTCTTCTGCTTTGAATTCTCTTGATGCAAATCCAATATCTGCTTTATTAGGTCCATCTTTTTCTTTTCCTAATACACGAGGTACTGCATCTCCACTACCTGAATGATTCATTGTGAATTTTACATTCCCTGCTAATGGTGAGAATGATTCAAGTGCAGCTTTTACTGTTTTATCTACAGATGTAGATCCTCCAGTTGTAATTGTAATTCCTGAATTGTCTTTTTCTAATACTGGATATTTACTTGCTAATTCTTCCCAAGCAACGGCTTTTGTTAAATCAACTTCACCACCAGCTTTTTTTACAACCGCCATACCTTCGCTAGAGTTTTCTAAGTAATCTAAGAATGCTTTTACAAGCTGTTCTTTATCATCACTTCCAAAGTCCCCTGCAGCTCTTGTTGCGTATTTGAATGGACGTTGTAACTTATAAGTACCATCTAATACAGTTTCTGCACTTGCTTCTACTCCTTCGAATTTCAATGGTTTTACACCGTTCTTTTCAAAGTCTGTAGATAAAGATGTATAACCGATTCCATTTTTTACGGAACCAACTTTTGCGGCCATATCATCATTACTTGTTACTTCGTTTGCAGTCTTTGTAAGTTTCCCTTCAAATCCTACACCTTTTTCAAAAGCTTCTCTTGTTCCACTAGATGAATCACGTGTGTATACTTTAATTTCTCCAGTGACTCCCTGCGCGCTATCATCATTTGATCCACATGCCATTAATGAAACACTCATCAAACATGCTAATCCTAACATCAATGTTTTCTTCATTCTTATATTCCTCCTTGAATACGTCTATATCATAACGTTTGTTTATGAATTCTAAATTAACGTATTGTTAATTTACTGTTAACTTATTCATCTATCTATATTCTTCCTCAAAACTTCTTTAATAATACACAATGAACAAAAAAGATATGCTATAATATTCCCAAGCTAGAAAGGAACTACCTTATGGACACTTCTGAAATCATTTCTATTGATGAACACGCATATGACGACATACGCCCATATATAAAAGATAAAGACGGATATCAACACATCATTGTGCTACATGCGACCACAACACTTTCTGTCAACCCATTCCAATGTGAAACAAGATTTACTATGCAAATGGATGATTTCCTTTTGCGCATGCAAAAAGATGGATATGAAGTGTTGAATATACGCATATCCCCGATGGGCAATCCCAACATATTAGGTGCTGTATCAGGATTCTCTATCGTTATTAATTACAAATAAAAACCAGCAGAACTTCTGCTGGTTTGTTTGTTTTATGGCATCGCGTACGGGATTTGAACCCGTGGTACAGCCTTGAGAGGGCTGTGGCTTAACCGCTTGCCGAACGCGACATCTTTGAATGCGGAGTTATTATATCATCAAACCTCATCACTTTGCAAGCATATAAAACATAAAAAAAGCCATAAGATACACCCATGACTTCTGTATTTATCAAACCTCTTTAAATTAAAATTTTAACAATAAAGGAAGTTCCTTCATCCACTTGACTACGCACAAGGATTTTACCACCATGCGCTTCCACCGCTGATTTCACAATGGATAAACCTAAACCAGAACCACCATTCATACGCGAACGATCATCGTCTACCCGATAGAATCTCTCAAATATTTTTTCTTGATCTTCTAAAGATATACCATGACCTTCATCTTTTACTTCAATCGTATAAAAACTATTTTCTTTTGATGTTTTGATAGTGATTGCACCTGTATCGCTGTACTTAATCGCATTGGATAATAAATTGATCATAACTTGGAACATTTTTGATTCATCACAAGTTAAAATACCACGATACTGATAATCTTTTACGATTATTAAACCTTTTTTATCAGCTGTCTTTGATAAGGATTGACATGCTTTATCGATCACCTTAGTCATATCCACTTTTTCTTTTTTTAATATGACGTTCGATAAGGACAAACGTGATAACTGTAACAAATCTTTTACAAGGTTATCTAAGCGATTGATTTCTGACTCAATTTGATCAAGAAATTCTTTTCTTGTTTCATCATCATCGAAATCATCACGGTTTAATATTTCTACCATTCCTTTGATAACCGCAATAGGTGTCTTTAATTCATGGGAAGCGTCCGCAATAAAACGTTTCTGCATCTTTTCCCCTTCCAATGTTTTAGAAACATCTTGAAACAGGAATAAACAACCACGATAATGTTGTTTTGCGGTCACTGGAATACTAATAGATTGATATTCGATATCATTGATACGTAAAATTTTATCAACTTGTTTTTCCATAATAAAGCTATCTTTAATAAATTCTTTTACTGGATCCACAAAATTATTTTTCATATAATTCATATCTTCAAATGTTTCCCCATCTGAAATCTCATCAATACTACTACTCATAACAACATTGCCAAATTGATCCAATAACAACAATGGATACGGCATACTACCTACAATGGTTAATAGCTGTTTATTCTTTAAGTGCACATCTTTTGAAGTACTCTTAATCTTTTCTTGCATTTCTTTGTACTCTTTACGTGCCATCACTTGATCTTTATGATCATAAAATAACCATATAGCTACAAAAGAAGCGGACAACAATAGAATGAGAAAAATCTCATTTACTTGTGTGGTCAATTGTAACACAATGGCAATGAAGACTAGAATTACCAAAGCTATGTAACGATTATTTTTCATTGTTTTCCTCTATGGCATATCCAATCCCTCGCATAGACTTAATGTTTACAGAGCTTTTGGAAAGTTTACTTCTAAGTTTGAATACATGAACATCTACAATTCTTGTATCTCCATCATAATCGAATCCCCATATCTCATTTAAAATATTATCTCTTGATAATACAATCTCTTTGTTAGAAATGAAATATTCTAATAAGTCAAACTCTTTCTTTGTAAGCACCAATTGTTCACTGGCAATATAAGCAATTCTTCGCTTCATATCCATAGAGACATCTCCCATGGATAGGATTTTATCTTGTTGGATTCCGCCATTTCGTTTTAGGTGAGCATTTACTCTAGCAAGTAACTCTCTTGGTGAGAAAGGTTTGGTTACATAATCATCTACACCCTTTTCAAAAGCATATAAAACATCGGTTTCATCATCTCTAGCGGTTAACATAATCAAAATACTATTAATACGTTTTTCTCTTAATTTCTCGACGATTTCAATTCCACTTACATGAGGCAACATCCAATCAATAATTAAGACATCAAATTCTTCTTTCAATGCTAAATCAATCGCTGTTTTTCCATCCCCACATTCAACGATATCAAAACCTGCTTTTCTTAAATCATAAGCAATAATTTTTCTAATATTTTCCTCATCTTCAATTAATAATATCTTAGCCATGCGTTTGTTCCTCTCTTTCATATCGTTCAATGATTTTTTGAACTAATGGATGACGGACAACATCTAAACTTGTAAGTTCTACAAAGGATATTCCATCGATTCCATCCAATAATTGTTTTGCGTTCATTAAACCACTGTCACTTTTTTTAATTAAATCTATTTGCGTAACATCTCCTGTAATTACAATTTTTGAATGGAACCCCATTCTTGTTAGAAACATCTTCATTTGTGCACGTGTAGTATTTTGTGCTTCATCTAAAATGATGAAAGCGTTATCTAAAGTACGTCCACGCATATACGCAAGTGGTGCTATTTCAATTACTTCTTTCTCAAGTAATTTCTCTACTTGTTCATTTCCTAGTGTATCATATAATGCATCATATAGAGGACGTAAATATGGATCTACTTTCTCTTTTAAGTCTCCTGGAAGAAACCCAAGGCTTTCTCCTGCTTCTACCGCAGGTCGAGTAAGTATAATCTTACGTATATCACCCTTTTTAAGCAATGTGGCAGCATAAACAACCGCTAGGTATGTCTTGCCAGTCCCAGCTACTCCCGTTGAAAAAACAATATCAGAATTGCACATACACTGAAACATATAACGCTGTCCAATGGTTTTAGGATAAATCAATTTCCCATGAATGCTTTTACCAACTGGTTTTTGATACATACTAGAAACATTTTGTAGTTTTTTCTCTTTCGCTAATTTAATCAAATAGATCACATCACGTTCTTGTACATCAATGTGATTCTCTAACATATCCATCATTGCTTTTAAAATCTTTTGAATCGTTTCAAAAGTCTCTTCATGTTCACACAATACACTTAATGTATCATCACGAAGTGTTATATCACTATGAAATGCCTCTCTTAATAAATGCAAATGCTTATCCTGTGGACCGCATAGTTTTACAATGGAATCCATAGAACTTCCTGTTAAATCGATTTGATATTGTCTACTCATATATTCTCCTTCACTTAAGGTGTGGTGATATCTTTATACAATGTGTAATGTATTACCATCTTTATTTTACCCATATCATTAGAGAATTGCAAAATATTTTCTTTATAAATGGAATCTCCTTCGCGAAAGTCTTTTGAAACAAGTGCTCTAGCATCCAATAATAAATCAAAATATTGTAGACTTTTGGGCAAACCATTTTGATCCATCGTTACCGTAATATCTTTCCAAGTATAAGCATACACGCGTCCTGCTACATAAAGTTCTTCTTTTTTACCTAAACTATCATCCATCACATTGGATACTAGAACATCTCCCGCATGTACAAAGTCATTCACTTTATGCACTTTGTTACCATGAGATATTTCAAACCTAGCAATAACACCATCTTCTCTTGCGATTAACTCATCGTTTTTAAGTTGAGAAATAGAGGCGAATTCTTTTGGAGTATAATGAATTAAGTATCGACTTCCCTGTTTGGATACTTCCAACCAAGCAATTTCGTTTTCTAATCGCTTCTTTAATTCTTGTTTCATCTTTGTTCCATCCACATGATAGATCGGAGTTGTATATCCCATATCTTTGAGTGTCTTTTGAATCAATGTACGACTTTCCTCTTGTTCACCTTTAATATCAATAGCAAAAATCGTATTGCTTAAGAAAAACCATATTCCAATCGCAACTATAATAGATAACACACGAGCAGGTTTTCGCAAAGAACGCATTGCATATCCCAGCATACCAGTTGTCCTAACTCGCTCTATCTTTGAAAAAGAATGTAGGATTCGATATCGAAGCCAGACTTCACTATAAAATTCTATATACTCACGATGTACATGTAAATCATATACTTCCAATTCGTTTCGTTTCACAATTTGTAAAAATTCTTGTATAGATATGTCCGCTCTCCATTCATCCAAACCTATCTTTTGTTTATTTCTCATAAACGAACTCCATCACTTTAAAGGTACCTTCTATAAGAATTTCATCTTTCCCTAAAGCAATTACTTGCATAGCATCTCCCTGTATGGTAATCACCACATCTTTTAACGCAATGCAAATTCGTTCTTTTGAAACATATCGAATATGTTCAAAATGTTCCAACATCATCTGGTTTTTATCTATGGAAAGCATATAGTCACCTCTTTACACAATACGTTTTAAGTGTAAATTTTATGACTTACTTATCGTCCCTCCTTGCATACATTATAATGAATTTTATGTTTCTGTTTGTTATAATTTTGTTAAGATTTTACGATATCTACATATAGAACAAAAAAATATGATGAAAACAAAAGATACATCATTTCATGAATTTCGCATCCTCGAAAATGATCTTAAACAATTGTTATGTAATATAATTTCTAAAAAATAAAAAAAAGCAAATTCACCATTCCAGCAAATCTACTTCTTTGTTTTTTTTATCAGTTACTATTTCCCACGACGTGCTTTACGTGCAGCTTCTGACTTTAATTTACGACGAACGCCAGGTTTTACGTAAAACTCTCTTTTGCGAGCTTCAGCAAGGGTACCATTTCTTGACACTTGACGCTTGAATCTACGCAACGCATCGTCAAGAACTTCGTTTTCTTTAAGTACTACTTTCGGCATTATTTACCCTCCCTTCTGATGCAAGCAATAATATTATACTGAAAATGATATGAAAATGCAACAGAATTTATATCATTTATGTATATTTCGTACACAAATTTCGTATAATCACGTATTTAGTCCTCTAAATCCTCGATTCCAAGGCAATATTTACGTATACAACGTCTTGCTACGTTGTGATCTCCCAACCAAGGTTCTCTACCAAATTCACGATACATGAATGTTTCATCTCCCTTTCCAAGAATTAAAACTGTATCGTTTACATTGGCACTTTCAATTGCTTGTCGTATGGCTGTATAGCGATCTTCTATAAAAATGTTCTTCGTATTTTCGATTCCTGATTTGATTTCGTTTGCAATTTCTCTTGCATCCTCATCTCTTGGATCATCTTCTGTTAAGATGATGCTATCACAGTACTTGCTCGCAATCTCTCCAAACACTTTTCTCTTTTTTGTATCTCGTTTACCAGCAGAACCAAACACCGCAATGATGCTATGTCCTTCTTCTGTGATGTCTTTCGCATATTCAAATACTTTTTCAAGTCCATCTGGGGTATGCGCAAAATCAACGATTACATGGAACAATTGACCTTCATCAATCCTTTCCATTCTTCCTTCTATCTGATGTAAAGAGTTCAAATATGGAATTAATTCCTCTAACGCAATTCCACTCTCACACATCCCCGCAATCGCCCCTAATAGGTTGTAAATGTTATACATAGCGACCAGATTGGTAGAGACTTCATAAGTTTTATCATCGTGAATTAAAGTAAAAGTAGATCCATTGGTACCAATACGAATATGATCAGCACGATAATTTGCACGATGTGCTATCCCATAAGATATCACGCGAGCATTACATGCTGTAGCCAATTGTGTGTAATAAGGATCATCGATATTTAATATTGCAACTCCATCTTTTTTTAATTGTGTAAACAGTTTTTTCTTTGCTTCAAAATAATTTTCAATCGTTCCATGAAAATCCAAGTGATCATAGGTTAAGTTCGAAAAAATAGCAACATCAAAATCGACACTCAAAACACGACCTAATTCCAATCCATGAGAACTTACTTCAAGTGCACAAGCTTGCATACCAGCTTCTTTCATCTCATGCAATGATTTATGTATCATAATTGGATCTGGAGTTGTTAAACTTGGTGGTAGTGTTACATCTCCATAACTAATAGAGATAGTTCCGATATACCCACAAGGCTTAAAATTGGAATACACATCACGAATAATACTTGTGATAGTACTTTTCCCATTGGTACCAGTTACTCCAAACATTGTCATATCTTTACTAGGGTTGTCATAAAACAACGCCGCCACACGATTCAATGTACGATTTACATTCTCTACTTGAATATAAGCAATTCCCTTCTTCATTTCTTCTACAGGTTTTGCATGTACAATCGCTTTAACACCTTTTTCAATTACATCTTCAATGAATTCATGTCCATCATGTACCATGCCATCCATACAAAAATAGATTTCATCTGCTTTTGCTTTTCTAGAATCAATACACAAACCTTTGATTTCAATATCAGGCGCATGTTCAAACATTTGCGATAATTTCATGAGAATCCTCCTTTAAACAGGCATATAGGCGATCATCTTGAAAGGATACAATATTCACATCATGAAGTTCATGCGTGTGTGCCTTCCCCGGTTGTACCTCTACATACACTTCTAAGTATTCACTGCTGTGACCAAACAGCATTTGATCTACTTCTTTTTCAAAAGAAACGGAAACTTCTTTTCCAATAAAACTTTGTTTATAAGCAGTATATAACTCTTTTGATAGTTGTGCAAGTATAGATGCACGTTCTTTCTTTGTTTTATTGTCCAAATGTCCTTTCATATCAGCGGCTTTTGTATAGTCACGTTTAGAATATGGAAACACATGAAGAAAACTAAAATTTATTTCTTTTAGATTTTTAAGTGTATCTGCAAAATCTTCCTCACTCTCCTGAGGAAAGCCTGTAATTACATCGGTAGATATAGAAACATTTGGTAACATTTCACGAATATACTGTATACGTTGTTGAAACCATTCTATAGTATATGGACGATTCATATTCTTTAACACTGTATTATTAGCGGATTGTATTGGAATATGTAAATGACGTGCAATCTTTGTTTCGTGTTTCATAAATTCAATGAGTGCATCGGAAATTTCATTCATTTCAATAGATGAAATACGAATTCTTTCTAAACCCTCTACTTCATTACACATACGTTTTAATAAATCTAACAAATCTCTACCAGTTCCATTACCATAACGTCCCGTGTGAATTCCCGCAAGAACAATTTCCTGATGACCATTCTTCACTAAATCAGATGCAATCTTTAACACTTCTTCTTCACCTAATGATCGCTCTGCCCCTCTTGCGTAAGGAATGATACAATAGGAACAAAATTGATTACACCCATCTTGTATCTTCAAAAAGGCACGCGTTTGATGTTCAAACTTATGTATAGGCAAGGCTTCAAATGCGCTGATAGAACGCACATCTTTCATCACATTGGATGGTGTATGTCCTTGCATCGCTTCTTTGATCAAGGAAACCAAGTTCGCCTTCCCTTCACTACCAATCAACACCTTCACCCCGTCAATTGAGCGTACTTGTTCACTCGCACTTTGCACGTAACACCCGATTGCAACAATCAATGCATCTGGATTTAGTTGATGTGCTTGATGAATTTTTTGGCGACTCTTTGCAGAAGCAGTGTTCGTGACCGCACATGTGTTAATGATATAGATATCGGCTTGTTCTTTAAACGATACTTGCTGATACCCTTGTTCGACAAGTGCACTTTCATACCCTTGAGATTCATAGGTATTGACCTTACACCCTAATGTAGCAATCGCAAATGTAGTCATGTCATCACTCCTTCTTCTTTTTCTTTTCTTTCTTTTTCTGTTCTTTTTGAACACGTTTTTGTTTCTTCGCTTTAAGCTTATGAAGCTTTTTTATCATACGTTTGGATACTAACGTACTCTCCATTAAAATATCAATCAGCTCGTCTTCATTATCTAAAAGTAGTTCCTTTGCTAGCAAAATCAAAACATCATCATTTTCTGGTAACTTCTCTGGACACAAAGATAGTGCCTTTACAAAGGTATCCTTATGATATACGTACAAACGATTTACTGTCTTATGATACAAGACAAAACCATATTCATTTTGTATGATTACACGTGCACTTGAAAAGCCATATTGAAACGGCAATACACCATATACATTACAAAGCACTTGCGAAGCAAAGGTTCTTATAAATGTATGATATTGCTTTAGATCTAATAATACAATCTCATCGGTATATAAATGATTAAATTTAGCATCAAAACATGGCATATAGATTTCTTGAGAATCATAAGAAAAAAAAGGAAGTTCGCTTTTTAATTTGTCAATCTCGATATTCATCTGTTTCTTACGTTCTTGATACGTTAAATCATACCAATAATCATGCATACTCACATAAGTATCCAAGAATACTTCTTCAAACTTTTCTTTGATATGTATACTTTGTACAATGAGTTCAGATTGAAAGAAATCAGTATCCGAATTACCTGGAACCTTGATAGAACGCTCTTCCATCATTTCAATCATAGATTTCCACGTTTTTTTCATATTCTTTCGTTTCGTTATTGTGCTATCGTATTTTTTATTTAATATTTCAAATACTGTTTTCATTTGTTTTCCCCTTCCAATTCATAAAAGAAGGATAGCGCATGAATAGAGGCAATTGCTGCTGTCTCTGCGCGTAAAATGCGAGATCCTAAAGAAACACGTTTATAACCTAAAGCTTCAAATGTAGATACTTCTTCTTTTGAAAAGCCACCTTCACAACCAATGACAATGCTTACACTTTGAATCTCTTTGTTTTGTTTCAATAAAGTTGATAATTTATCACTTTGAATATCCGCATCTTCATATGCAATAAGATTCAAATCACTTGTATAAGCAGCAGCTTTCTTCATATCCATAGGTTCTTGTAATTGTACAAGTGTACTACGTTTACATTGTTCACAAGCCTCCTGAAGGATTTTTTGATAGCGTTGCATTTTCTTATCCATGCGTTCTTCCTTTGCTTTTACAACCGTACGAGAACTTATGAAAGGAACAATTTCATCCACTCCAAGCTCTGCACTTTTTTGTAAAAGAAAATCCCACTTTTCTTTTTTAATCATCCCTTGAAGTAAGGTAATACGAATTGGATTCTTTGTAGTATCCACAATCGATTCCAAAAGATATGCGAAAACATCACGTCCTTCATAATGTACGCTTGCTAAGTATATATTGGCATCCTTATCCACGATGCGTATTTGTTCATGTTCACGCATACGCATAACATGTGCGATATGATGAGATTGTTCCTCATTCATATGGATTTGTTTTTGTTGTTCCACGATTTCTTCTATAAAATATTGTTGCATAAAATCACCTCGTTAATAATAACTTATTTCAATTAGAACTGCAACTTAAAAAGCAGCCAGTAACGACTGCCGTTATTGTATAGTTTCACCTTTCATTGCCAATGCACGCAATTTTTTTATTTCAAAAGGTTTCAGTGTACGGTATTCTCCTTGTCGTAAATCACTACATGTTAGAAACGCAAGTTCTTTACGATGCAATCTTCTCACTTCGTAGCCTAAAGCTTCCATCATACGTTTGATTTGACGATTTCTACCTTCATAGATTGTTAAATCAAAACTACACTGATTTTTGGCAATATCTTTTTCTGTAAGTTTGAATTTTGCAGGTAATGTTTTTACGCCATCATCAAGTACAATTCCCGCTTTTATTTTTTTAATATCTTCCGGTTTTAACACTGCATTGATTGTTAAATTATATACTTTAGGAAGGTGATAACGAGGATGGATGATTTCATTTGCGAACTCTCCATCATTTGTTAACAGCAATACTCCACTCGTATCATAATCCAAACGACCAACTGTAAAGATTCTTTCTTTACCTACCACCATATCAACGACTGTAGAACGTCCAAATTCATCATTGCTCGTACACATCGTCTTTTTTGGTTTGTTCATTAAATAGTATACTTTTACTTCTTTTTCAATAGGATTGCCATCTACTGTGATCGCATCTCCTTTTTTTACTTTATATCCAAGTTCTGTAATGACTTCACCATTCACACATACTCTTCCTTCAGTGATTAAAGTTTCACTTTTTCTGCGTGATGCTACTCCTGCCGCAGCCATTACTTTCTGTAATCGTTCCATACTGACACCTCTTCTTCATATGTATTTTACATGAAGGATGGGTATTTGTAAAAGACTATTTTCAACTTTCGAAGATTTGTAGATGATAACTTTGAGGAAAATATGTGATATAGTCTTCACATATTTCTTTTACTTGCGCATGTAAGGATATACAAACCCCTTGCATATAATCTTTTAAACGAAGGATATCTCCTTCTTGCATACCAGTTAAATCAAGAAAGACCACAAACCCTTTTTGTAGTGCCTCATATGCACACGGACAATCTTCAAAACTATGAAAACGAAAGAAACATACGATATAATCTTGTGTTTGTTGAAGACTTTTATCTTTATAAAAAGATGTGAATAATTTGTGAGTTGCTTCTTTCATATTATTTCCTCCTCATGAGAAAAACATAATCGTCAATAAAATTGCCATAGTAATACCTGCAACATCCGCAATCAACCCAATGGATAATGCATTTTTAATCTTTTTAATCCCCACACTAGAAAAATATAGCGTAATCACATATACCGTAGTATCCGTAGAACCTTGTATAATGCTTGCCATATTCCCTGCAAAAGAATCCACCCCACTTGTTTTGAATATATCTACCAATACAGCCAAGGATGCACTCCCTGAAATTGGACGAAACACTACCATTGGCCATATCTCAGCAGGAATCACACGAACAAAGCGTGCAATAAAGGAACACAACAACTCCATCAATCCACTTTCCCTTAACAACGATATAGCACACATCATTGCCAACAAGGCAGGAAATACATCCATAAATAAAGCAATGCCATCTTTCACACCCGCGATAAACGCTTGATATGCATTCACCCTTTTATATATCGCTACACCAATGATAATCAATACTACGATGGGAAGAATATAAACGCTTTTACTCACGATAATTCCACCACCTATCCACCACCAATCCAACAACACTAGCAAACATTGTAGATATAATTGCATATGGCATAAATCCAGTCACATCCAAGGAATGAAAAGAGGCACGTAATGCAATAAGTGTAGTAGACAATAAGGTAACACCTGCCGTATTTAGTACTAAAAAGGTAATCATAGATCTAGTCGCTGTATCTTTTGTTTGATTGTGTCGTTGCATTCCATCCATTGCCTTTAAACCAGCAGGAGTTGCTGCAGAACCAAGACCAACCATGTTCACAACAATATTGGTCGCAACATACCCAAGTGTTTCTTCATCATGTGCAATATCTGGAAACAATTTCTTCAACAATGGATGAAACACTTTTTCAATCATACGTATAATTCCAGCTTCTCTAGCAATATATAAGATTCCATTCCAAAAGACCATCACGCACAATAAAGGGATAATAAAATCAAATGTTTCTTTACCAACATTTAGAAATACATCATTTACAATACTCACATTCCCGGTGAACAAGCAATACAATATCGTGACAAATAATAAAATTAACCAAATTAGATTCATAAATGTACACTCCCAAACAAGGAAGATTTTTTATCTTTATTCTCTTTGTATGTGTATACATCTACATGACCCTTCTTTTGTACCTCAACGATTAATTGTCCCTTTTCTACATGGATCACTGTTTCAATTTTGGTAGTTCCATCTTTTTTAACTGTTACACATACATCTTGATCTATTTTAAACTTCCTTCCATCACAATGATAGGTTCCCTTTTTTAGCAATACAATCGTATCATATTGAGAAAATGTTTCTTGGTGCTTTTCCTTATGAAATTCAAAATCATTAGCCGTCTTTAAAGTTACTACAATACTTTCAGTATCCTGATATGCAGCACTTGTTACAAGTGTTCTTCCAGCTTTCTTTGTATACCCTGTTTTCCCACCATTTGTAAATGGATACTCAAACAATAAACGATTTTTATTCTTCCAACGCAAATCAGATTCATTAGTATAATAGGTCGTACTCGTAATGGTACGAAATGTATCATTCTTCATCGCATACGACATTAATAAAGCCATATCATAAGCAGTAGATATGTTCCCACCATCTTGTTCATCCAATCCACTTGCATTGTGAAACACTGTGTTTAACATCCCAATTTTTTGTGCCTTCTCATTCATCAACTTTACAAATGCCGCTTCACTCTTTGCGATATGTACAGCAATTTCTAAAGCAGCATCATTTCCACTTCGCAACATCAAGCCGTATAACATACTCTGTAACGAGACTTTATCTCCTTCTTTTAGATACAATAATGAACCATACGCCTGCTTTAGTTCTTCTCCACACACCCAAGTATCTTTTAGATTTCCTTGTTCAATCGCAATGATTGCAGTCATGATTTTAGAAATACTCGCAACACTTTGTGGTTCATTCATATTTTTCTCATCAATGACGGTGTTATCTTTACCAGAAATAACACAATAAGAATCTGCATAGACAGTGCTCATCTGCAACATAAACAGCAACAACACACATATTATTTTTTTCAATTGCATCACCTACAGGAGTATATGATTTATTTTAATAGAACATGCAAAAAAAGGAGCATCTATTATGTGCTCCTCATCTATTTGTCGATTTATCATTAGTTTCTTTCACAACTTTCCTTTCTTGATACGTTCTTCGCATCTTCCAGTCTCGTTGTTTTCCTGATAAACCGACTACAAAAGGTACTAACCACATCTTTGAACTTATCCATTTTCCTTATGTCCTGTATGATCTTCGTACGCATAAGTCTCAATGTTTGTTCCTAACTACATGTTCCCTTTTGTCTTTTCACAGGTGCCATTACGTTCTTGACCTTGTATATGTACGTTTTTTATGATCACGTCATATCTCTCATCAATTTCATGGACATTCCCTGTTACAAGCTACTTATTACCTTTGTTACACCCTTACTATATAAGAAAATAATACTTGTGTAAATTCTTTTGGAATAAATAGAAGAAATATGGAATGTTTTGTATATTTTTCTTCCTTCACACCCTTTTTTTTAATTCCACAAAAAAGAACTATTCCTCGAATAGTTCTTCATCCATGTTTTCATGATAATCAGGTAAATCAGGCAATTCTTTTAAACTTTCTAATTTAAAGGTATCCATAAATTCTTCAGTAACTTCATATAAGAATGGTCTACCTGGAGCATCGCTTCTACCACATTCCTTAATTAAACTACGTGCTAATAATTTACGCACCATCATATCACAGCCAACACCACGTATTTCTTCGATTTCCACACGTGTAATTGGTTGTTTATAAGCAATAATCGCAAGCGTCTCCATAGCTGCATTCGATAAGGTAGACATCTTTGTAGAACTAAACAACCGTTCTGCATATTCATGAACACATTCTTTTGAAACAAACTTATAGATCCCACCAAATCGAACCAACTCAATACCATGACAATCTTCTAGATAATCTTTCATCAATTCATCCAATGTTTCTTCGATGTGCTCTACTTGTTCATCTTCATCCATACAACCAAGAATCTGCTCTTTACTCAATCCTTCATCCCCACTTAAGAATAATAACCCCTCTAAAACACTTTTCAATTTATGCATATACAACCTCTCCTCTTATGATCCATATTGTTTCTTCTTCATCAATATGAAAGGTAATTTCTTTATGTTTAATCAAATCCAAAATTGATAAAAAGGTTACGATTACCATATGTAAATCTGTACAATCCGTACACAAATCTTCAAAATTCATTTTACCTACCCAATCGCGTAATCTACTTTTGATTTGTACAACTCGCTCATCAAGTGATAATTCTTTTACTGTCATCTTTGTTTCAAAAGGATGCGCAAGCGCCGCTCTTCTAAGAACTTTGCTCATTGCCTTAATCAAATCGTATGGATTCCCCTCTAGGTCACCTTCCATGGTTGTGTTCATCCATTTCTGTGTGATTTCACTCATTGGCTTTTCCATCATTAATTGGCGTGCTTCATAACTCTTTTCAAACTCCGCACTCACTTCTTTAAAACGTTGATACTCTAACAAACGTTTCACTAAACGATCTCGTTGATCTTCTTCGTATTCTTCTTCAATTTCAACTTTTTCTCTAGGTAATAGTTTTTTACTTTTATATTCAATAAGTCCAGCTAATTCAGACAAAAATTCACTTGCTACTTCTAAATGCATGGATTCCATTGCATTAAGGTACTGTAGATACTGTTCTGTAAGAAGATTCATATCCAAATCAAACAAATCCAATTTGTTATCTTTGATCAAATGAAGCATTAAATCTAAGGGTCCTTCAAACTGATCAATTGTAATTGTAAATGCCATGTCATCACCTCACAAAGAGTATTATAACAAAATTTCTTAATAATGAGTAGATTTTTTTATTTGAACAGATAAGTGAATTTAAGATGTCGAGATTTCATTCCTTGCGATTCATAGAATGCATGTGCTTGCACTCTTTTATTAGAACTTGATAATTCTATCATAATACAATTCTCTTTTAATGCTATTTCTTTTACATAAGAAAACATCTTACTAGCATATCCAAGACGACGATATCCCTTGCATATGATAAACTCTTCAATCTGCGCAACTTTTGCACAATGATGCAAATGATATATTCGACGCAAACTACAAAATCCTACAAAATTATTATCTACCTTTAGAAAATAATGTTGAATGGTATCATCTCCCATGGATTTTATCCATGCATGATGAAACACTTCTCTTGAAAAAGCTTGTTCTTCAAGTTCGCATACAAAATCATATGCAAGTTGTTCATCTTGTAAGGATGCTAAAGTTAGCTCCATAGTATCACCTCTTGAATCTATTATAACAGAAAAAGTGCTTACGCACTTTTGTCCTTCTTAATTTTAATTGGAGACCCTACCCACATTCGTTTAAACTCTTTATAGGAAAATGGTATCAATGGATATAGATATGGATATTTCATTGTTTTGGTTGATAATAAGACAACCAAATGTAGTAATACGCCTATACAAAAACCACTCATCCCAAAAAATAAAGTTAATATTGTAATTGCTATACGAAATATTTTATTCGCAAGAGATAGCTCATAAGAAGGAGTCAATAAATTCCCTATATTACTTAAGGCAATCATAATTAAAACTTCTTCTGTATAGGCACCTAACCCAATTGCCATATCTCCTAATACAAACACTGCCACAAAACTCATGATACTTGATATCATTGTTGGCGTATGAATTAAGGATTGGCGAATCCATTCTACTATGATATCTGCGAAAATCAATTGAAAACCAAATTCATACATGTTCACATCTGTAATTGGAATGTGTAACATGGTGGGATTCTTATCTACAATTAGTGCCACCCATAATGGAAGTAGGTACAAAGAAAATAGGATTCCTATCAATCGTATAAAACGAGTGAAGAATGCAACGAGTGTAGTTTGTGTGTACTCCTCTATTTGTTTCGTTTGTTCAAAAAAAGTTGTAGGTAGAATAAGTGCCGATGGTGAGTTGTCCACGATGACTATCAAGTAGCCTTGTAGTAAGTGAATAGAACATATATCTGGACGTTCACTATAGCGTACATGAGGATATGGATTCCATGTCTTTCCATACAACCCTTCACATAAGTTGCGTTCGCTTAAAATCTCTGTTTCTGGTAATTGATGTAAGCGATGTTCAAAATCTGCGAGTATATCAGGATCTACTAGATGTTCGATGTATACATACGCAACATCTGTACGTGTTTTTACACCTTCTCGATTCATCACGATGGTTAGTCTTGGATCACGAATTCTTCTTCGTAAAAGACCTATATTAAAGATAATGTTCTCTACGAAGCCATCCCTAGCACCTCGAACACTTTTTTCAACACTTGGTTCACTGCTTTGTCTTGAGGGATAACTTCTCGTCTCGATACAATAATAGGTTGGACTATTTTCTAATAACACCATACATTGACCACTCAACATATTGGTAATCGCTTTTGTCTCGTCTTCTACACGATCCACAGCCCCTGGATAAAACGTTAGTGTTAAGTGATTCCCTGCCGTAATCACAAACCCTTCTACCAAGGATGCGATGAGTTTGCTATCTGTTAAAGATGATAAGAATATTAAATAAGCATCTTCTTTGTGAATGGTTAAATGTCGATATACAATATCAAAGGATTTTGATAATTTACGTTGGATTTCAAAAAGGCGTTGTTCAAGTGTACTCATGATTTAGGTTTGCACACAAGTGCAATTAGGAATGCGAACAAGATAGCACTGGTAATACCCGCAGCAGTTAAATCAAACATACCAAGTAAAATACCTAAGATTCCATCGCTTTGTGCTTTCGCGAGTGCTCCATGAATTAAAGAATGTCCAAAGCTTGTAATTGGAATTGAAGCTCCCATACCAGCAAATTCTATCAAACGATCATATAATCCAAACGCATCTAATCCAGCACCTATAACAACAAACAACGATGTAATATGACCTGCCGTCCATTTGCTATGGTCATAGATGAATTGACCAATTGCACAAATGGAACCACATACAATGAATGCATTCAAAAAAATCATAAATCATCATTCCTTTCATAGACGACACCATGAGAAATACATGGTATTGTACCTTTTTGTTGAATGGCAACTGGAGATAAAAGCGCTCCTGTCGCAAGTACTAAAATACGTTTACACTCACCCTTTTCCAACATGTCAAATAATTTTGTCATTGTTACACACATACTACAACCGCATCCACTTCCTCCACAAAATACATCTTGTTTTACAATATCGTATATCATAAGTCCACAATCTTGAAGTTTGTTATTAAGTTCAAAACCATCCTGCTGTAACAAGTCCACCAAAAAAGAATACCCTATTTTCGATAGATCTCCAGTCGCGATGATGTCATAATCCTCAAATGAGCGCTTTGTATCCTTAAAATGCGTTAACAACGTATCATACGCAGCCGGAGCCATTGCCAATCCCATGTCATTCGCATCTTTATGCCCCCAATCCACAATCTTACCAGGTGTAAAGGCAGTGACTTTAATCTTGCTTTTTTGATTCGACAAAATAATTGCACCTGCTCCTGTTACTGTTAAGGTAGTGGTTTCTTTCTTTTGTACACCATATTCATTAGGATAACGAAATTGTCGTTCTGCACTTCCTGTATGAGAACTAGTGAATGCCATTGTACGCTTCACAAGTTTATGTTCTACCCACAAAGCAGCCTGTCCAATCACAAGAGAAGAATTAGAACACGCTCCATACATTCCCAAAAAAGGAATATTTAAATCCTTTGCGAAATAATTAGAACTTGTTAATTGGTTGATCAAATCTCCACCAACAACCAAATCAATATCATCTAGTTTTAACTGAGCTTTACGTATTGCACAATCACATGCTTCAGAAATAAGATGTCGTTCTGCTTTTTCAAACGTTTCACATCCACAATAATTATCCGCATGATCATAATCATAAAAATCCCCAAGTGGTCCTTGTTTTTCAAGAGGACCCACTGCAGTCGCTCTTGCGTCTACATATACATGTTTAAAGTTTATCGTTGTCATAATTACGCACCAAATAATAAGAAACGAATCATCCCAAATACAAATGCCGAACTTATCCCATAGGTCAATACAGAACCCGCAAGCTTAAACATATTTCCACCGATTCCATAAATCAATCCTTCACTTTTCCCTTCCAAAGCGCAAGAAGTTAAACTATTCGCAAATCCAGAGATTGGCACAAACAAACCCGCTCCACAAGTTTGTGCTGCCTTATCATATAATCCCAATCCTGTAAGTAAGGATGCAATTATGATAATGGTCACTATCGTCATGGAAACAGCAGAATCCTTATCAACATTCAACACTTCATTGTACACAAGAAACAACAATTGTGCCGCAATTGCCAATGTACCACCACTCACAAAAGCAATCAGTGTGTTTTTTAGCTTATGTGATTTTGGCGCATGTTTCATGGCAGTATCCTTTATATTTTTATTATTCATATCATCACTCCTTCGCATTTAGTATGAACACTACCTTATGTTCTATGAATGAGAATTGTAGAAACGTTCATAAAAACTTCACAAAGCACACAAAGACACATCATATACATTCGTTATTATGTACTTGAAAAAGAGGTAAACTTATGAAAAAGAAAAGAAACGTATTGGGTCTATGCATCTTCTTATGTATGCTAATGATCCCTATTGTACACAAGAATTCAACTTCCATTATTGAGTCCATAGCGACACATGATGAAACAAATGCAAACACTGTATCCACGCTTCTACAAGAAGACACAAGCAAACGCATTGTGATTGATGCAGGACATGGTGGGTATGACAGTGGAAGCATTAGTGCAAATGGCATACTTGAAAAAGATATTACCCTCTCCATTTCATTACAAGTTGGATCTTTGTTAGAAGAAGCAGGATATGATGTCATCTATACAAGAGAAAGTGATGAAGTATCATGGAGTGATGATAATCTTGATGATTTAAGTACTCGTGTCGCAATTGCAGAAAACAAAGATGCAGCCTACTTTATTTCTATACATACAAATTCAAGCGACAACTATAATGATGGCGCCTATGGTTTTGAAACCTATGTAGATTATAGTGATAGTACCATCTTAAACATCGCACAAGAGATATCCAATAACCTGACTTCCCTTTCTTATACACAAGATCGCGGATTAAAGAGTACCAGTGATTCTAGCCTTTTTGTAATAGATAAGAATAGTGTACCTGCCTTATTATTAGAAATTGGGTTTATGAGCGATAGCGATGATGTTGCGTATATGTCCAGTGAACTAGGTCAAGCAAATATCGCAAAAGCGATTGCGGATGGAATTCAAGCGAGCGTATAGAATTCTGTACACATCTTGTGTATAATGGTGCCATGAGGTGATCGATATGGTACAAAAGAAAAGCACTCCCGTATATGATGGAGTTATCTTCAAAGTAACAAAAGATGAAGTGGATATCAAAGGAACTACGTATCAACGAGATATTGTCCATCATAATGGTGGTGTAGGAATTCTTGCTATACAAAATGATAAATTATTATTTGTGAAACAATATCGTTACGCAGTTCAAGAAGAAACGATTGAAATCCCTGCAGGTAAACTAGAACAAGGCGAAGTTCCTTACGAAAGTGCATTACGTGAACTAGAAGAAGAAAGTGGTTATACTACAAATACCTTGCACACTTTAGCGCAAGTATATTCAACCCCTGGATTTTGTAATGAGAAATTATATTTATATTGGTGCAATGAACTAATAAAAGTAGAACATCCATTACCGATGGATGAAGATGAAGATATTGAAATCATTTGGATGGATGTAGAAGAAGCCTATCAAAAAGTTGAATCTGGTGAGATTACAGACGCAAAAACAATCATTGCGATACAATACGCAAAACTTCATTTCACAACGTTATAAGCTAACAAAAAGCGCCCTAGAGCGCTTTTCTTCTTGATTTACTAATGTTCAAACTGTATACCTGCCATTTCCATCAAAGCTTGTGCATTGGTGGTTGTACAACGATCTTTTTTAATACAATAATCAAAACAAACTTTTCCATCTTCATAATGTTCTTCAAAATGATAATTCTCTACATTTTCTTCTTCTTTAAAACGAAGTGTACATAATTCAAAATCATGCGTAGATACCAATGAAATCACCCATGGTAGATGTAAATGCTTTAACACTTCTTGAGCACAAATAATTCGATCGGCACTATTGGTACCTTTGAATATCTCATCAATTAACACAACCATAGGCTCTTTTCTTTTGCTTTCTTCTATCATCGATTTGATACGAAGAATCTCTGCATAGAACGTAGATATCCCCTCACTCACATCGTCTTTGATACGCATCGATGTAAATACGTGCATGCTATTGGCTTGAAAGGAGGTTGCACATACTTGTGCACCAGCATGGAAAAGCACCATATTTAAACCAATGGTTCTAAGGAATGTTGTTTTCCCTGACATATTGGAACCCGTAATAATATAGGTTTTACTATTCGCATCAAAATCATTCGCAACTGCACTATCTTGTACAAGAAGAGGATGATATAAGGAATGCATTTCAATGTGTGGTGTTGTTTGAGAACTATACTGAGGCCAACACATAGTGTCCTTTGCATAAGACAGTTGTGCCAAGGATACATATGCTTCTAACTTCCCTAACGCATCCATCCATTGACGTATATTAGAACCATACGCTTTCTTCCACTTTACCAATGCATTCACACATTGAAAGTCGATTAAGAAAAATGCATTCATAAACATAAACATGATTCCATCATTACGAAATTGAATTCCAGTCATAATATGTTGTAATTTACGTATTGCATGAGGAGCTTGTTGGAGTGTGCGCTTTAATTCTTGTAACTCATCCCCTACAAATTCACTTTGACAAATCATTTGAAACATACGTTCATAATCATGTAAGGTATTTGCTAGGTAGTTGACATCTTGAAAAGAAGATGTGTTAAATAGTACACTTAATAATGCCAAGGAAATAGACAATGTTCCACATATTAAGACATACACATAAGAACCATTTAATACCATTGCATACAACAAAGCACTTATGGTAAGCAGTGGAAACAACGTAATGAGATAGCGAACAAATCTAGGGTAGGTCTTTTGTTCACTTTCCATATATTGATAGAAGGCTTCTAAAGAGGCTTTCTTTTTCTTTCTTCCATGCAGTTCAAACAACTTTAATAAAGAAGTTAAACACACACTAAATTCTTCATGATCAATCAATTCCTTAATTGCGTTTTGTCTTCTTATGATTTGTTGTTCTTCTTGTTTAGCACAAGATAATAAAGACGCAAGATAAGCTCTACCTGCCACACTTTTCGCTACACTTACATATTGAAACAAAGATGCATTTCCAAAAATATCTAAGTCATATGCTTGTGTATAAGCATCCGATAAGAATTCACTTCCTTGATCTTGAAAAGACTTCCAGCCATCTGACTTACGCTTTTCAATATCTTCATAGCAATCTATTGTACATTCTAATAATTCTATTTCTTTTCGTAGTTTCATATGCAGTCTTACAAACCAAAAAAACAAAATTATCCCCATTACCATAAGGATATAGAACCAAGTATTCTTTTCATATCCATAATACAAACAAAAAGCACTTGCTACCAACAAACATGCTCGTATAAGAGAATATCTATTAGAAATTACTTTCATGGATTGTAGTTGTTTTTGTTTATTATCTACTATAGTACGAATGGTTTCACAGTTCATTGACTACACCTTCCTTTGACGTTAATCTTTTATTTCTTGTGTTTCATTATATCACGCAACATTCTTCTTTCCTAATGTTTTCATTAGAAAAAAACAGGATTTCTCCTGTCTTATTCAAACAATGGGCGCAATAAATTAGTGCGAGGGTGTGGCTATGCTATAAATTCTGTATTGCTATTTATTTCTGTCTTTAACATTTTGTGTGGCTACTATTTTCAAAAATAAAATCCTTCATGATATGCATTCAAAACTTACAGAAAAGAATATCAGAAAATTGTAGTAAAGGTAGTAAGACATAGTAGAAAAAATTCTCTGCATTTTTGCAATGCATATTCTAAGATTCAGAGTTTTAACCTTTATTTAAACAAGGTGTTAGTGACAAAAAAAACTTCCTTCAATTTTGCATATGTACCATAAGCTTAAAGCCTATATGATGAAAGGGCAGCACTCGCTGTCCCCTTTATCATGTGTTCTATTGTGGGAAACTTTTGATTTAGCATCGAACCTTTATTTTGAGGTACATTTAGCTATTCTGAAATTTTCATGAATAATTCAGATTTATATAATAATAAGTGCCTCCCTATGTGGAGGATTTTATTGTTATATCTCCCTGAAGTTGTTATCTTAAGACAACTTTCCCTGTCGTTTCTTAAAACATGTAGATTCCTAACAGAAAGAAAAAGCTGTTTATTTCAAAGCAATATAGCTTTAGAAGTCATGGTACGAATATAATGAACTTACAGTAATACGATAACACTTAGAAACAACGTTCTGCAGACCGCTCAAAAACCAATGTTTAAATTCACCTAACTTTTTTAAAGTAATTGAGTTTTCCATTTGACAGGTTATATTCTATCGATGAATAGTTACTTCAAATCACAACCTTTCATTTTAGTACTTTCAATAAATTCAAAAATATAGTAAAATATAGATAATGATTTGGTAGCCTTTAAGTTCCTGTGGAGCTGGATAGCTCGATTATAAAAATGGAGGAATATATATGCAATCAGTAAAATGGATGCTTGTAGGTATTATCATCTTGCTAGTTACAATCATTGTTCATGATATAATAAAGCCATATGAAGGCACAGTTATAGATGTGATAGGTTTAATAGCTGGCATTGTCATGGTTATAATTGGTCTTCTTCTTAAGGAAAAGAAATAGAATTTATATTTCTTAAGCTAATATACGAATCTTTTTCAAACTTTAAAATCGATAAGTTATAAAACCTTCATCTTGCTACATAGCATTGGATGCTGGTTTTTTTTAAAGTTGCATTTATAGATAATGTTTGATCAATTATTCCTTAGAAGTTCTTTTGTCACCAAAAGCTAAAACAAAAATTTTTTTTTGAAATTAGCAGTAAGTCGATTTGATTGAATAAATGCACAATGGATAGAATAAATTCTGTAAGTAATGAAAAAGATGGACACACTTTTATAAACTTCATATTTGGATTCCTCATTTCTCCATACAAAAAAAATTAGAAACACTTGATTTTTTATAAGTTTGTAAAGAGTAAATTATACAACTCATAAAAAAGACACCTATACTTTACATATAGATGTCAATAAATTATTATCATTTGACTTAATGACATCGGTATTTCTCCTGTCTTATTCAAACAATGTAAATTCTTCAAATTCCTCTTCTACTTCTTTTTCTACAACCGCTACTTCTTCTTGTATTTTTTCGATTTGTTCAATATATGAAAGTTTTTTTAATGTGTAGAAATCTTGTATTGCTGGGATTGGTGTTGAGAAGGTCGCATCCTTACTCATCAACGCAATATCCTTAGACACAATTTTATGAACGTCTCCATTTGCAACGATAATTTCATCGTTCAAATCATACATTTCAATCTTCTCTATCATATATGGTTTTGATTTTACTTTCTTACAGATCATATTTCCCTTTGTAGGACGTCCTGTAATTTCAATATCACTCATCTTTAAACGTTTAAGTGCACAATTATCACTAAACACAACCAGTTGTTTAGCATCACCACGATATACACAAGCACTAGCTACGGTATCACTTACTAGTTTGATTGCTTTAACACCCTTGCTTCTTGGTGACGTTAATGGAATAAGAGAGATAGGATATCGAGATACATATCCATTCTTAGTTGCGATTAGAATTTCATCTCCATCATATCCAACGAAGGTGCTCACAACTTCATCTCCATCCAATAGTTTCATATTGCTCATGGTTTTGTTGTTACGAGACACTTCATAATCTGAAACGAATGTCTTTTTCACCAACCCTAAACGAGTGGTAGAAATAATATATGCATTAGTTTTAAAGGAATTCACCACAAAAGCATCTGTGATTTTCTCATCCCCTGTAATCTTGATATTGGAGTTGATATGGCTACCGATATCCTTCCATTTTTGTTCTTCTACTTCATATACTGGTGTATATCCATAGGTACCTTGATTGGTAAAGAACATAATGTTATCTAAGGTATTGACTTCCCCATAACCAATCAAGTGATCGCCTTCTTTAATACCTGTCATCGTATCACTACCTGCATTATAGCTACGCATAGAAACACGTTTTACATAGCCATCACGAGAAATCGTAAACATAACTTGTTCATTGTTGATCATCGCAACCTTATCAATCACAATTTCTTCAATCTCATGTTCAATGGAAGTAAGTCTAGGAGTTGGGAATAGTTTTTGTACATTCTTCAACTCACTTACAATTACTTTGCGAAGTGTTTTAGGGTCTTCTAAAATATTTTTTAATTGCGCTATTTCTTTCTTTAACGTTTCATCTTCTTCACGAAGTTGTGTAATATCCGTAGAAGATAAACGATATAAACGCATCGTTACGATGGCTTCTGCTTGTTCATCGCTAAAACCAAACGCTTCCATAATTTTATTCTTAGAATCTGCTTTATCTTTTGAAGCACGAATCAAGCGAATGATTTCATCCAAGACAGAGACTGCCTTAATCAAACCATCTAAGATATGGCAACGCTTTTCTTTCTTATGTAATTCAAAACGACTTCTTTTTTCAATCACTTCATGACGGTGTGCAATAAATGCATCCAACATTGGAATAAGCCCCATTTGTATCGGACGTTTATTTACAATTGCCACAACATTATAATTATAAGATACTTGTAGATCCGTATTTTTATATAAGAAGTTTAAGATGAGTTGTGCATCCGCATCTTTCTTGATATCCACAACAACACGCAATCCATTACGATCACTTTCATCACGAACATCTAGAATACCATCAATCTTCTTATTCAAACGAACATCATCGATTTTCTTAACCATATTGCTTTTCACTACTTCATATGGTACTTCATGTACTACAATTTGTTGGATTGTTTTGGTTTGCTCAATGGTTACTTTACTACGTACCATGATACGCCCTTTACCACTTTGGAAAGCTTCTTTAATACCATCAATTCCTTGTACGATTCCACCTGTTGGAAAATCAGGGCCTTGAATGTATTCCATCAATTCCTCTAATGTACTATTTGGGTATTGAATACGATAAATCGCCGCATCAATGGATTCACTTAAATTGTGAGGAGGAATGTTTGTCGCATATCCTGCCGCAATACCAGTAATCCCATTCACCAATAAATTAGGATAACTTGCAGGTAATACCGTAGGTTCTAATTCTGTATCATCAAAGTTTAAGGACCAAGTCACCGTATCCGCATCAATATCACGTAATAAGTATTCACTTATCTTTCCTAAACGAGCTTCAGTATAACGCATTGCTGCAGCTGGATCATCATCGATAGACCCATTATTCCCTTGCATATCGATCTGAGGATGGCGTATTTTCCAATCCTGAGACATACGTACCATGGCATCATAAACGGAACTATCTCCATGAGGATGATAGTTACCGATAACCAAACCTACGGTCTTAGCAGATTTACGATATGCTTTATCCCATGTATTCCCATCGCGATACATCGCATATAAAATTCTTCTTTGTACTGGTTTTAATCCATCACGTGCATCAGGAAGTGCACGATCTTGAATAATGTATTTTGAATAACTTCCAAAACGTGTCCCCATAATCTCTTCAAGAGGAGTTTGAATGATACTTGCATGATTTACAATAGGTGTTTCTTCTTTTTTCTTCATCATTTCGCCTCCGCTTCAAAATTTTCTTCCAACGTGAACGAAACATTTGCTTCAATCCAATCACGGCGAAGTTCTGCTTTATCCCCCATCAATACAGATACACGTCGTTCTGCCACGACTGCATCTTCGATGGTTACTTGAATCAATGTTCTTGTTTCTGGGCACATGGTTGTATCCCAAAGTTGATCTGCATTCATTTCACCAAGACCTTTATAACGTTGTAAGTTGTATCCTTTTGGGAAAGTCTTACGAACTTCATTCAATTCATCGTCGCTCCAAGCATATTGCATTTCTTTTCCTTTTTGAAGCTTATACAAAGGAGGTAATGCGATATACACCATACCCGCTTCAATCAATTCACGCATATAACGATAGAAGAATGTTAACAACAATGTTTGAATATGTGCTCCATCGGTATCGGCATCGGTCATGATGATGACTTTATGATAGTTGGAATCTTCCGCATGAAAATTCGCACCTACTCCTGCACCCAAGGCATGTATGATTGTATTTAATTCTTCGTTCTTTTCAATACTCGCAATACTTGCTTTTTCTGTATTCAACACTTTCCCTCGTAAAGGTAGGATCGCTTGATAACGAGAGTCTCTTCCCTGTTTCGCACTACCACCGGCAGAATCACCTTCGACTAAGTACAATTCTTTTTTACGTGCATCTTTGGACTGTGCACTTGCTAATTTACCAGAAAGAATCTTTTCACTCTTTCCTTTGGTCTTTCCTTTACGTGCATCTTCACGTGCTTTACGAGCTGCCTCACGAGCCGTGGATGCTCTTTGCATCTTCTTAATCAATGTAATCGCCAAATCTTTGTTTTCTTCTAAAAAGAAGTTTAATTTCTCCGCGATGATTTGATCCACTGCATTTTTTGCTTCTGGTGTCCCTAGTTTTCCTTTTGTTTGTCCTTCAAACTGCAACAAGTTTTCAGGAATACCCAACGATAAAATAATCGTTAATCCTTCGCGGACATCACTACCTTCAAAATTCTTATCTTTTTCCTTTAATATGCCATTTCTTCTTGCATAATCATTGAACACTTTCGTAAATGCATTACGAGCACCTGTTTCATGTGTCCCACCATCATTGGTACGCACAATATTAACGAAAGAGAAAATATTCTCTTGGTATTCATCCGTATATTGAAATGCACAATCCACTTTAATATCATTCACATTCCCACTGAAGGAAACTGGTTTATGGAAAGTTTGTTTATCATCGTGAAGATATTCCATAAACGCAACTAAACCATTTTCATAATGATATGTTTCTTCTCGTTCTTTTCCATCACGTTCATCTTTTACTACTAAACGTAAGCCTTCCAATAAGAATGCATCTTCTTGTGCACGTTCCGCGATTTGTGAATAAGAATAGGATGTCGTAGAAAAAATACGTTTATCTGCTAAAAAACGCACCTTACTTCCTGTACGATTTGTTTTTCCAATCACTTCTAACTTACTTGTCTTCTTACCGCCATCTTCAAATTTAATCTGATATATTTTTCCATCACGATATACTGTGACTTCTACCCATTGTGATAACGCATTTACAACACTGGCACCTACACCATGTAAACCACCGCTTGTCTTATATCCTCCATCACTGGAAAACTTACCACCCGCATGTAGTATTGTATAAATAACCTGTACTGCAGGAACGCCACTAGCATGCATATCTACCGGCATACCTCGTCCACTATCCTCTACACAAATTACATTATCTTTTTCTATGGTAATCTTAATTGTATCACCATGTCCATTTAAGGCCTCATCGATAGAATTATCGACAATTTCCCAAACGAGATGATGAAGTCCTCTGCCATCCGTAGAACCAATATACATCCCCGGACGCTTACGTACAGCTTCAAGGCCATCAAGAATTTGTATACTACTACCATCATAAGCTTTTTCTGCCATACAATCACACCTTTCTTTCATTTCATGAATTCCTTGTTTAGTGTAACAAAAACATCACAAAACATCAATAAAAAAACAGGAATTCGAATTTCCTCAACACGCTTATTATAGCGCAACCAAGCAAAAAAAAGTAGAATAGATTTTATTTTTCTTTTATAGAACCTTATTTGATGTTAAAATAGATACGTAATTTGATTGAGGTGAACGTTATGAATATATATTGGATTTTATATATAGCACTTGGATATGTGCTAGGTTCCATTCCATTTGCACTTGTGATTGGAAAAGTATTTTACAAAACAGATGTTCGAAATTTCGGGAGTGGAAATCTTGGAGGTTCCAATGCTGGAAGAGTTTTAGGAAAGAATGCTGGTATTTCTGTCATTGCTTGTGACGTGTTAAAAGTTGTTCTTGCGGTAGGGATTGTATCCATCTTCGATCGTGAAGCGAGTATATGGGCTGGTTTAGCAGCTTGTATTGGTCATTGTTATCCTGTATTCGCGGGATTTCATGGTGGTAAAGCAGTTGCGACAATGTTTGGATTCTTATTATCTACATCCATCTTTACTTTCCAAAATGGTTGGTATGTCATAATCCCATTTATCTTCTTTGTAATTGTACTATATCTTGGAAAAATGGTTTCTTTATCTAGTATGGTTGCGGCAGTTGTTAGTACGATTTATATTAGTGTTATGCAATATACGACTAGTATTGAAATCGTAATTGCTAGTTGGTTATTAACCATCCTTGTTATTTATCGACACAGAAGCAACATTAAGAAAATAAAGAACAAAACAGAGAATAAAATAAAATGGCTATAAGAAAAGATCATCTCATGTGAATTCCTCACAAAGATGATCTTTCTTTACTTCTTTTTATAGTGATCGTACAAATCTATACAAAGTTTGATAAACAATAGCGTAAAACATACTGTTCCAAAATAAACACCTTGAAACAACGTTAAAATCATACAAATCACATATACAACAAACAAAACCCAATACAGCACTAGTCGTCTACTCACAACATCGCATCCATGGAAATTCACTTATCTTCCATCTTCAGTATACTACCTATTATAATATTTTTGTAGTCCATTCTTCTAAGTTCCATACTTCATCCACAATATTCATATAAAAGTCAGGATCATGGGATACTAATAAAACAGTTCCTTTATACTCTTTCACTGCTTTTTTTAATTCTTCTTTTGCATCTACATCTAAATGGTTGGTAGGTTCATCCAACACAAGAACATTACATGGACGATTCATGATGACACATAATCGTGCTTTGGCTTGTTCCCCACCTGATAGCACACACATACCAGATTCTATATGATCGGTAGTTAAACCACATTTTGCGAGTGCTGCACGTACTTCTCCATTATTATATGCAGGATATTCATCCCAAAAATAATCAAGCGCTGTTTTTGTAGTGGATACTTCTTCTTGTTCAAAGAAGCCTACTTCAACAAATGGGTCCACTTCCACACTTCCAGATAAAGCAGGTATCTTTCCCATTAAGGTTTTTAGTAACGTAGTTTTTCCTAATCCATTCACTCCCTTTATCGCAACCTTACGGTTACGCTCTAAGAGTAAATGCAATGGTGAAGTTAAGGGTTCTTGATACCCTATGATTAAATCCTTCGTTTCGAAAATAACGCGACCTGGCGTTCTTGCGGATTCAAACGAGAACACAGGTTTGATCTTTGTTTTTGGTTTTGAGATAATATCCATCTTATCTAGTTTCTTTTGTCTAGAATGTGCCATATTACGTGTTGCGACACGTGCTTTATTACGTGCAATAAAGTCTTCTAAATCATCGATTTCTTTTTGTTGTTTATTGTAGGCAGCTTCCTGTTGACGTTTTTTAAGCGCATATTGTTCTTCAAAATATTGATAATCCCCTACATAACGAGTCAATTCACAGTTTTCTACGTGATAGATAATATTGACAACATTATTTAAGAATGGAATATCATGAGAAACAAGAATAAAAGCATTTTCATAATTGGATAAGAAGTTTGTTAACCACTGAATATGATCTTCGTCTAAATAGTTGGTAGGCTCATCCAAGATTAAAATCATAGGATTCTCCAACAACAACTTCGTCAATAGTACTTTTGAACGCTGTCCACCAGACAATTGACTAACATCTTTATCCAAACCAATATCCAATAAACCAAGACCACTTGCGACTTCATTAATTTTTGTATCGATCATATAAAAGCCACTGTGTTCCAATATATCTTGTATTTCCCCTACATCATTCATCATAGCGTTCATTTCATCTTCACTACAATCACACATATCTTCATACATTTTCATCATATCTGCTTCTAAATCGAACAAATGATGAAACGCATCCTGTAACACATCTTTGATGCTCTTCCCTTTTTCTAATATGGTATGCTGATCGAGATATCCAGTCGTAATACGATTACACCATTCTACCTTACCTGATTCAGGAGGATTCTTTCCTGTAATAATATTTAAAAAAGTAGATTTTCCTTCTCCATTTGCCCCAATCAATCCAACATGCTCCCCCTTTAACAAACGAAAAGACACATCCTCTAATATTTGACGTCCACCAAAACTTTGTGATACATGTTCTACATTTAATATACTCATAACGACATTCCTTTCAAAATCTTGCGGGTATAGTATAACATAAACCATCGATTTCATCTATATCCCACAATTCAACATAAAAATTACAATAACGTAAGACTAAAACATACAAAGATTTGTTATAATAAAAGAAAGATAATATGAGGTGAACGACTATGGCGCATGAGCACATCATGGACATCGATTTACAATGTGGACTAACCCAATCACAGATCGATGATCGAATACAAAAAGGACAAGTCAATGTCCAAAGCGAAACGATCACAAAAAGTTATAAGGAAATCTTTCGTGATAACCTTCTTACACTATTCAATTTGATCAATGTTATTTTAGCAGGTTTGATAATTTTTATTGGTTCCTTTCGTAACATTTTATTCTTAGGTGTTGTTATTTCTAATATTTTTATTGGTATCATCCAAGAGATTCGGGCAAAGCGTGTACTTGATAAATTGTCCTTAATTACCCAGTTTAATATCAAAGTAATACGTGATTGCGCATTGGTCGAAATACATATGAATGAACTTGTACTAGATGATATTATGTTATTATCTACAGGAAATCAAATATGTGCGGATTCCATTGTCTTAGAGGGACGTTTGGAAGTAAATGAATCATTGGTTACAGGAGAATCTGATATCATTATTAAACATGTAGGAGATGAACTGTATTCTGGAAGTTTTATAACGAGTGGAAATGCGAAGTGCCAAGTGTTGCATGTGGGAAAAGATAATTATGCAGAACGTATCATGTGCGATGCAAAACGTTTAACGAAACACAAATCACAACTACGTGATTCTATCAACTTTATCATTAAGACTATCGGCATCATCATCATTCCTGTGGGAGTCTTATTATTTAGTAAACAGTTATTCATTACAGGAGCAACATTTCCTGAAGCGATTGTTTCAACAGTTGCGGCTTTGTTAGGTATGGTACCAGAAGGTTTGGTTCTTTTAACAAGTGTTGCCTTAGCGGTAGGATCTATTAACCTAGCAAAACATAACACCCTTGTACAAGAATTATATTGTATAGAGACACTTGCTCGAGTAGATACGTTATGTCTCGATAAAACAGGTACCATTACAGAAGGAAATATGCAAGTAGAAGATTTGATTCCATTACATGGCGAACTTGCTGAATTAAAACAAATACTTGCGAACCTCTGTTTTTCAATCCAAGATGAAAACTCTACCTCATTAGCAATTTCATCGTATTTAAAAGAAATGAAAACAACGCAACAAGCATCTAGTATCTTGCCCTTCTCTAGTGCAAGGAAATATAGCGCCGCAACATTCGGTGAACAAGGTACATATTCAATGGGTGCGTATGAATTTATGCAAGATTCAACAGATTCTCATATTATAGAGATGATCAATATACAAGCGAACTTAGGAAACCGAGTGCTTGTTGTAGCTCATAATGAACATCCTATTAAAGATCAGGCAATTATAAAAGAAAACGAAATATTAGGACTTATTGTATTGAGTGATCCGATTCGTAAAGAAGCTCCTCAAACATTGGATTATTTTCTTTCTCAAGGTGTAGATATTAAAGTCATTAGTGGAGATGATCCTCGCACAGTACATGAGATTGCTCGTAAGGCAAACTTAAAAAATTACGAGAAATTTATCGATATGTCTACCATACCTGATGACGATATCCCAGAAATTGTGAATCAATACACGGTATTTGGTCGTGTTAGTCCTCAACAAAAAAAACTTATGATTTGTGCATTGAAAGAACAAGGACATATCACTGCTATGATTGGTGACGGTGTTAATGATGTTATGGCTTTAAAGGAAGCCGATTGTAGTATCTCAGTTGCACAAGGAAGTGAAGCAGCGAAGAATATCGCAAACCTTGTTTTATTAGATAATAACTTTGCGAATATGCCTCGTATCGTAGATGAAGGGCGACGTGTAATTAATAATATCCAAAGAGCAAGCTCTATGTTCCTAGTGAAAACAACATTTTCTACGATTTTAAGTATCTTAACACTATTCTTCATCCAGAGATATCCTTTTGAACCTATACAACTAACTTTAATATCCTCCCTAACCATTGGCATCCCTTCTTTCTTTTTAGCCTTAGAAGCGAACCATGCCCGTGTGGAGGGAAACTTCTTAATCAATGTACTGAGTCGTGCTCTGCCAGGTGCATTGTGTGTCGTGTTAAGTATTATCTATGTAAATGTAACTTCCCTATTTTTTCCTGTATCCAATGAAGTCATGTCTACGATGTGTGTGTTCTTAACTGCCGCATCTTCCTTTGTTGTTTTGTATCGAGTATCTACACCCTTTACAAAGAAACGTTTCTTATTGTTTATATGTATGTCTTCAGCATTTATTATCGCTGTTATCTTCTTACCTAAAATATTCTCCCTTGTTACATTACCGTTGTTTCAGCTAGCATTAACAGCTGGTGGTATTGTATCCATTCCATTCTTAATGGATATGATGTTTCGTTTCGGCACAAAATTTAAGTTAAAAGAACGATTGTTAAAGGTTGGAAAATAAAGATTTATCACACCGCAAGGGTATCCTTCGTGGTGTTTTTTTGTACCTTTCATACCTTGTAAGGACTTGCTATTTAAATAAAAAAAATATATACTTATACAACAGGGCTTTTGAATTCATAACGCAAATCAATGAATATAGGTAACTGTATGAACTAGAAGTGATATACAGTATATCAAAGGAGGAACTTTATGAGCTTTATGGAGCACCAAATACAACAAATAAGGAGATTTTATAAAGAACAATTAAGAATACTATTCCCTCTTTCAATCGTTATATTTGTTCTTGTTATCGTTATCTCTTCTATCGTAATTAGTTTAAACCCAGCTTTAGCAACTCGACTACTAATACAAACAAGTGGGATTATTGATTCCGCTATAAATCCTGCTGGATTATTACCAACCATAAGCGAGAATGCTTTTACAGGACTTATGTTAATTCTTTGTGGATGTGTCCCATTTGTATTCATCCCTATTCTGTTCGTGATATTTAACGGCAGTATGATTGGTATCCTATTTGGATCTACAACAATTTCTACAGTCACTCCTGGTCTCATTTACGCATCCATCTTGCCACATGGAATATTCTTAATCCCAGCTATGCTGATTGCGTCAACTTGTGGAGCGTATATATGCAAACGTATTACCTTGCACCTCTTACATAAAGAACCTATCACATCCTTTAAAGAGATACTAGTTGATGTAGGAAGAGTCTACTTGTTTGTTGTATTACCACTAATGATACTTTCTGCAATTGTTCAAATGTTTGTTACACCATATATCATCTTACTTTTATAAATGTGCATCCTAGTGAAATAGCTAGGATGTTTTATATATATATAAAACGAGGGTATTTGTAGAAGAACTACAATCTTACACCTCGTTTTATATTACTGCTTTTGATGAATATCAAATATAATCTTTTCGATTTTGTTACCTTTTTCCAATGAATCATCCAATAAGAAAATCAAAGATGGAACTTTACGCAAGGTCATGCGTTTTGCCAACTCCGTGCGAATGAAGCCTTTCGAACGCTCTAATGCTTTCATTCCAGCTTCTTCTCTAGCCTTTTGTCCTAAGAAGGACACATAGACTTTCGCAATGGATAAATCACCCGTAACCGTAACATCCGTAATGGTAATAAAACCGATTTTAGGATCTTTCAGTTGGAATTGGATGATTTCTGATACTTCTTTTTGAATGATACCGGAAATTTTATCCGATTTTAATGTCATATTATCACCTATCGTTATTCTGGATCAACCTGCTGGTTTTCATACGCTTCTACAATGTCATTTACTTTAACATCATTGAAGTTTTCAATTGTGACACCACAATCAAATCCTGTAGATACTTCTTTTGCATCGTTTTGGAAACGTTTTAAAGAGCCTAGAACACCCGTATAAACAACAACACCATCACGAATCAAACGTACTCCACATTCTTTTTTAAGGACACCATCAGTAACCATACAACCAGCGATTGTACCAATTTTACTAGCTTTATAAATTTGACGAACTTCCGCTTGTCCGATAACAATTTCTTCAAATACAGGAGCCAACATACCTTTCATCGCATTTTCCATTTCTTCCAATGCTTTATAGATAATGTTGTGAAGACGAATTTCAATTCCTTCCTCTTCCGCTTTCTTACGTACAAGAGCGTTTGGACGAACATTGAAACCATATACAACCGCATGAGATGCGCTTGCTAATAGAATATCAGATTCTGTAATTGCTCCTGCAGTAGAACGAATGACGTTTACTTTTACACCAGAAACATCAATTTTCTCCATGCTTGCTTTTACTGCTTCCGCACTACCTTGAACATCCGCTTTGATAATTACGTTTACATCTTGAACTTCGCCTTCTTCGATTTGGCGAGCAAGATCATCAAGTGACATCGCACTACTTGAATTACGTTCTAAATCAATACGTTTTGTAAGTCTAGCCTCTGCAATTTGACGAGCTTTTTTATCAGAATTAAAAGCTTTAAAGATATCTCCTGCAACTGGTACATCGTTCAACCCAATGATTTCTACTGGAGTTGATGGTAGTGCTGTTTTAATTTCACGTCCACGATCATCTGTCATTTTACGTACTTTACCAAACGCTGTACCAACAACTACTGCATCTCCTGCATTCAAAGTACCACTTTGTACAAGAAGCGTTGTTACTGGACCACGTCCTTTATCAAGTTTTGCTTCAATTACACTACCACTTGCTGGTTTATTAGGGTTTGCACGGAAATCATTTACTTCAGAAACAACTAAGATAGTTTCTAAAAGATCAGAGACTCCCATTCCTGTCTTCGCAGAAATTTCCGCAAAGATAGTTTCTCCGCCCCATTCTTCAGGCATTAAACCATGTTCACTCATTTCAGAGATGATACGATCTTTTGTAACACCTTGCTTATCCATTTTATTAACCGCAACAATGACAGGAACTCCTGCAGCTTTCGCATGGTCAATTGCTTCCATTGTCTGTGGCATCACACCATCATCTGCCGCAACTACGATAATTACAATATCGGTAACTTTCGCACCACGAGCACGCATAGCAGTAAAAGCCTCATGTCCTGGAGTATCTAAGAACGTAACTTTTTTCCCTTTTACATTTACTTGGTAAGCACCAATATGTTGTGTAATTCCACCAAATTCGCCTTCTGTAACATGCGTTTTACGAATGGTATCCAATAACGTTGTTTTCCCATGGTCAACATGCCCCATGATTGTCACGACAGCAGGACGTTGTTGTAAAAGTGCAGGATCATCATCTTCTACAATTTGTTCTTCAAAATCTGTTTCATCTACGATGATTTCTTTTTCACATTCAACATTAAATTCCATACAGATTAACTGTACAGTCTCTTCATCCAAAGATGAGTTGATTGTCACCATAGTTCCCATCATAAACAACAATTTAATAAGTTCACTCGCGTTTCGATTCAGTTTATCAGCCAGTTCTCCAACACCAATTGGAAGACTGTATTTGATTTCCTTTACCTCTACACGCTCTTTCTTAGGAGGAAAATTTCCCTTTGCGTGATTGTTATTTCTTCGGTTGTTGTTATTTCCCTTTTTCTGTGGTTGTCTTGCCATATAATCACCTAGCCTTTCAAGCAAGCATGAAGCTTTTGTGCAAAACCTTCATCTAATATCGCAATGAATTTACGATTGCCAGTTCCAATCGCTGCATTCATTACATCGCCATTCATATAAACATATGGAATATGATAAAACTCACATTTATCCATTAGTTTCTTCTTTGTATTGTTACCAACATCTTCACTGATTATTACAAGATGTACCGTATGCAAACGAAATTGGTGAAATGCTGTATCACCAGACGTTATTTTACGCGCTCTGGCCGCAAGCCCCAATAAACCGCTTACTCCATTACTCACCTGTAAACATCTCCGTTAATTGACTATAAATTTCATCCAGTATTTCACATTCTAATGCTCGTGATAATGCCTTTTTCTTTTTCGCCAATTCCACAGCTTCTACACTGCGTTTCAAATAAGCGCCTCTTCCATTCTTCTTACCACTTTCATCGATTTCTACAACACCTTCTGGTGTACGTACAATACGAATAAGCTCTTTTTTAGGCAAGCTTTCCTGTGTTGCCAAACATCTGCGCATGGGTATCTTTTTCATGAAGCATACCTCCTTACATTATTCTTCGTAGTATTTATCGAATTCATCAAAGTCAATTTCATCATGAATCCAATCACTCTCTTCTTCTTCTTTTTGATGAAGTTCAATTTCAGCCAACTCTTCTTCTGAATAAATTGGTTTCAATTCATAATCTTTATCTTTTAAATCAAAAGTAGGTTTACGATCTTCTTTTTCTTTGTCTTTATCTTCATATTTCTTATACTTTGGTCTAGCAGGTTTTGTTTCTTGTTTACTACTAGCATCTGCCAATGTTTCAAACTTGGATTTGTATTCTTGTTTTTCTTTTACATTTAGACCTTGTGCTTTTTGTTTCTCTTTCGCAATACGAGCAGCAATTTCCAAATCCGTTTCCACGTGTTTTTCTTCTTTCACTGGTTCTTCTTTTGCGACTTCTTCTACAACTACAGCTTCTACTTCGCTTTCTTCTTCCTCAACATAAGGAGTTTCAACGAACGCAACACCCGCATCATCAATAGAAACAGCTTCTGCTTCTTCTAAAGAAGTTTCTTCGAATTTTTCAAGTTGTGCTGCTGCTTTTTCTTGTTGTTGTTTTGCTAGGAACTCAGCGCGTTGTTTCATCGCGATTTCTTTCCAATCGATATTCATTTCATTAACATCAGTTTCTGATTTGATATCAATTTTATTACCTGTTAATTTCACTGCTAATCGAGCGTTTTTACCACGTTTACCAATCGCTAATGACAATTGATTATCTGGCACAACAACTAATAAACCACCACGACGATCTTCGCTAGGAATAACTGCCAATACTTCTGCAGGAGATAATGCATTTTTAATCAATTCTGTTACATCTTCGCTCCATTCAAATATATCGATTTTTTCTCCACCAAGTTCATCAATGATAACTTGTACACGTTGTCCACGAGGCCCGATACAAGCACCAATAGGATCAATATTCTCATTATGAGAATACACTGCCATTTTTGTACGTTCTCCAGCTTCACGTGCAATTGCTTTGATTTCTATAATTCCTTGGAAAATTTCAGGAACTTCCTTTTCAAACAAACGTTTTACAAGAGTAGCATCTGCACGAGATACTAATACTTGCGCACCTTTTGTTTCTTTGTTTACTTCAGAAATAACAACACGAATAATCTGGCTTTCGCGATAAACTTCATTTGGGATTTGTTGGTTCTTTGGCATAATTGCAAGTGTCTTCCCAATGTTTACAACACAGAATTTTTCCTCGACAGATTCGATTGTACCAAAAATCATTTCTTCCACTTTATCACAATACTCTTCATAAACAGCCAATTTCTCTGCTTCACGAATTTTTTGTTTCATAACGTTCTTTGCTAAAATAACAGCCGCTCTACCGAAGCTTGTAATATCAATTTCTTCTTCAACAAAACCTTCAAGTTCTAAATCTTGGTTGATTCTCTTCGCGTCTTCCAAAGAAATTTCCAATTCATCATCTTCTACTTCTTCTACGATTAAACGTTGTTGAAATACTTTGATATCTCCGCTTTTTTCATTTACGTCAACACGTACCAAAGCATCCGGGATTTCGATATGTTTACGAAATGCTTTTGATAATGCTTCTTGAAGTGCATCTACTACGATTTCTTTCGATAATTTACGATCACTTTCGATTGCCTGCATTGCGGCCATAAAATCTTTTAACTTCATCTCTTAAATTTCCTTTCTAAATTTTTACAGATAGACGAATCAACGCAACGTTGTTCATTTCAATCTCGATTTTCTTCTTTACAGCTTTATCCATATAATGAATCAAAACTTTATCATCTTCAAAAGATGTAAGTGTTCCTTTCACTTCAGCCATCCCGGCTTTAGGATCTTTAAGTTTCACACAAACAAATTCCCCTACTGCATCTTTGATTTGCGTTTCATCACGCAACTCTCTCTCCGCACCTGGAGAGCATACTTCTAAAAAGTATTCAAAGGCAATAAAGTCTTCCTCATCCATTTTTTCTGAAATTTTTTCTGATACAGACGCACAAGTATCAATATCCATAGAACCATCTCTATGCATAATTGAAATTTGTAAGATACATGCATTCCCTTCGGTTTGCCATGTCACATCATACAGTTGAATATCTTTGTCTAGTACGTTTGTTACCAGTTCCTTGATCTTAGTTATCTGATCCATATCATTCTCCTTTACAAGCATAATGAAGGAGTGGGAATAACCCACTCCTGTTCAAGTATCTGCTAATAATATAACACGTAATTCTTTAATTATCAAGTTTTTTTAAGAAAGGACCCTGTTCCTCTTCTTAAATAAACAAAAAATCGGTTTCCCGATTCCTTTGTCTTATTTTTCTACGATTGTTTTTCCGTTGTACTCACCACATGCACACATTTTGTGAGGAACTTTATATTCTCCACAGTTTGGACATTTTGTCAATGTCGGTGCAGCTAATTTATAATGAGTTCTACGTTTTGCTTTTCTAGTTTTTGAACCACGTCTCTGTTGAACAGCCATGTTAGCACCTCCTACTTAATCTTCACATTTGAATTCTTTCAACTTTGCTAAGCGAGGATCAATTTCATCAGATTTCTCTTTCAGATATGCTTCCTCTTTGACAACTTCCCAACCGTCACCTTTAGGATACTGTGCAAGCCCCTCTTTAACAACCTTCAAAGGAACCTCCATCAATATCAATTGAAAGATCACCGGCAATAACTCTACGACATCACCTTTTACTTCGTGTATATCTCCATCCTCGCATTTGACGAAAGAGAACACTTCCAAAGATTTAGTATGGAAATCATATTCTACATCTTCTAGAGTTATAGAACACGGTACTATCATTACTCCTTCAATATCTAGATCCGCGTATACGCGTTCGCCAGAAGTATCGTAATGAACATTTCCTGATACCGTAACATCTTGCAATCCTTTGATTTGATGCATTTTAGAAAATATCGCAGGTTCGAAATCAATACTTTCATCAAATTCGATTGTTTGATTGTTCGCCTGTAACAATTCCAATTTAGACCATTTCAAAAGAATCACCTCGTTGTCTAACCTATCCTATTATAAGGAAATTGGATAATAAAGTCAATGATTTATTGATTCCAATGGTAGGCTTATATATTAAACCATATTTTTTAAATAAAGAAAAGAGTTTTCTTTTATTTCTTCACAAGTTTAAAAGGCAACCTACATAAATCACGTTCCTTTACCTTATATAGTATAAAACAATAAGAAATCCATGGATACGTGCTTCAGCTTCTTTCCTTTGTAGTTTTTACGTTTCAAGACCCAATACACCCATCTAACCATTCTACAATATAATCAAACACTTCCTTACGTTGCGTTTCATTCAATATTTCATGTCGCATCCCTTCAAAGAGATGACTGCTTACATCTTTGTATCCCCTTTGTTGTAAGAATGTATATGCTTCTTTGAATTTTTCTACTGTATCAATACATGGATCATCTTTTCCAGCAACAAACAATATTGGTAAATGTGCATTCTTCATCCCCCATCCCTTTTCATCATATGCAATCTTCATAAGATGAAAAAGATTTTTAAACCCATTCAACGTAAATATAAATCCAGAATATGCATCTTTATCATAAGTATGAACATTTTCTTTATTTGCACTCAACCAATTGTTTTCACTGAAGTCTTCGTTAAATCGTTTGCCAAATGAGGAAAACACCATATTATGTATAAACTTACTACGGTGATGATCTCCTTTAAACACAGAAATAAATCCAACAAGTTTAAACGCGATAGAAGCCATTGGATTTTTACTTGGTGAACCACATACGACTAACACATCAATTTCATCATCATATTTCTTTGTATATGCTCGAACAATCAACGACCCCATACTATGTCCAAATAAAATAACAGGTACGTTCACCTTTTGTTTAATCATAGAAATCATATGATGTACATCTTCTACACAATGACTTCCTTCATCATCATAAAAGAACCCTAAATCATCATCACTCTTCACGCTTTGCCCATGCCCTCTTGTATCCATGATGACACAAGTAAATCCATGTTGTGCTAGATATTCCATAAATTCTAAATAACGTTCTTTATGTTCCGACATACCGTGTACTAGATAAATCACCCCACGCAATGTCACGCTACTCTCAACATAACAACCAGACAAAGACAATCCATCCACTTTACTAGCTAGGCTAAATTCGTTTTTCATCATATAATTACCTCTTTATATCTTCATTTTAACATAACTATTCGTACAAAAACAGTGATATAATAACATTCATGTGGTATATTAAAAGAAAGAAAAGGAGGAATGTAATGTATGCATATATGTGGAATCATTTGTGAATATAATCCTTTTCATAATGGACATCTTTATCATATTCAAAAAGCACGTGAAATAACAAAATGCGATTTACTTATTTGTGTGATGTCAGGTAATTTTGTACAACGTGGAGAAGCTGCAATTAGTGATAAATGGACACGCGCTGAAGTAGCCATTCAACATGGATGTGATTTGGTTGTAGAATTACCATTTCCTTTTGTTACACAAAGGGCTGATCGTTTTGCGCATGGAGCCTTGGAAGTATTAAAACAAGCTGGTGTAGATAGTATTGTGTTTGGAAGTGAATGTGGAGATGTTGATAGATTGTATGAAGCAGCACGCATGAATCTTAATATGAAGTCCTATCAAGAAAATGGAATCTCCTATGCGAAGGCATTAGAAAATGCTTTGCATTTCCCTCTTTCTAGCAATGATATGCTAGGCGTGTTTTATATAAAGAAAATATTAAACACAACAATTAAAGCATATTGTATCAAGCGTACAAATCAATATCATGATACAGAAATCATACAAAGCATCAGCAGTGCAACTGCTATTCGAAAAGCACACCATGAAAATTTAGATATCACTCACACCACCAACATGAAGCCCGAAATGCTTACAGGGTTTAAAATGGATAGCTATTACCCTTATCTACAAACCTATTTATCTACAGTAGATAAAGAATACTTATCATCTTTATTTTTGGTAGATGAAGGTATTGAATCCCTGCTCATAAAACAAGCCAAACAGCTTATTGATTTTGAATCTTTTCTAAACGCTTGTACATCGAAACGTTATACAAAAGCAAGCATTCAAAGAACTTGTATACACATACTCACACAAACCACAAAAAAAGAAATTGATGCACTTAAAGAACCAGATTATCTTCGTGTGTTGGCTTATAACACAAAGGGACAAGCTCATCTTCGCAAGCTTCAAGATGAAGATGTGGTGGTTGCTTCTACCTTCAAAAACATTCCAAATGGTTATCGTGAACTAGAGTTACGATCCACTATGGCATATGCTTATCCTTACGATTTGAAAAAACGTCAAGAAATCATAAAACGCGAACTCTTGCCTGCGGTATGTGTGAAATGAACTGGTTTATAGGAATTATATGTTTTGTTATTATGGCAAACATCTACCTGTGGATGATGTTCCCCTTTCATAAGAAAGCAAAACACGTACATTATGATGCTTGTATTATTTTAGGAAGTCCAGCTAGCAAAGATGGCACATGCTCACGCATGCAAAGAAGTAGAATGGATCGTGCCATTGAATTGTACAAAGTAAAGAAAGTAAGTACCCTTATCATTTCAGGAGGATGTGTGTGTAACGCATATAGTGAAGCTGATGTAATGAAAAACTATGCGCTATCCAAGGGTATTGATGAGGCAAATATCATATTGGAAGAACAAGCACGAAACACCTATGAAAATTTATTGTATTCAAAAGAGATATGTAGACAATACAATTTACATACTGTCATTGTAGTAACAAGCAATTTTCATGTAAGAAGAGCAAGCTTCTTTGTAGATAAATTTTTTGATGATTATATTATGGCAGGTACTAGAAATCATGAAAAAATTAGCCATTATTTTTCAGAATATTTTAGAATGTGGCATACATTACGAATAGAATATTGCATAAAATGTAGAAAAAAATAGTTTTCTATTAAAAAAAACTACATTATGTAGTAAAATAAAGATATACACACATTATCATATGAATTGGTCCATATGAAAGAAGAAGGAGAAAATATGATAAATAAATTAATAAAAGGAAAAAAAGGGTTCACCCTAATGGAAATTATCGTCGTGTTAGTGATCATGGGAATATTATTAGCAATCGCTATTCCTTCCATCTTAGGTTATGTAAAAAAAGCTGAAGAAGCTAGATTTCTAGTTTCTGCAAGAGGTACAAATGTAGAAGCAACCGCATATATGGAAGAGTATATGTTGAAAAATCCAACAACAAAAGCAGGAAAAGAATTTAACGAAAAAACTATTATTCATTTCAAGAGTTTATTTGCAGGGTCACTTGCGGATCCATCAAAACTAAAACCGATAAAAGCGATTACGGACGGACTCATTGACGTAACTTTCCCTGAAGATTATACAATCGTTTCTATAGATGTAGAATTTGATGATATGGTTCCTAAAATTGTTAATAATAAAACTCTGAATGGTTGGCAATACGATGACACAAAGCTCACACATACTATTACAAAAGTTTCCATCTTCATTATGAACAATAAAACTTCTGATGTAAGATGTATCGTCACCATGCTTAATGATCAAATGTATGTGTATTCAAGTATGGAAGAGATTTTTGAATCACTTAGCAAGTTAGAACCACAGGCTCCTATCATAGCCCTTAGTTAATCAAATTTCCTTCGTTTTATTTTCATACAAAGCAGTACAAAATTTTTCATGAACTTGAATTATAGAAACTAAGAGAAAACCGTTTCTTTCATACATTTCTCTTAGTTTTTTCTTATGCTCTCTTACATCCAGTTTTACTTGTAGATATCCTTTTTGTTTTCCAACCTCTTTAAAGTAAACAATCATTTGATCCGCAAAACCCTTCCCAGCATCCATTGGATGTACACATAATTTATGCAAGTACAAAGACTCCCCTTTCAAAGCAGATGGCCAATATAATACATCTTCATCCACGAGCATCATAGCACTCGCAATGTGTCCATCATATATTCCAACATAACAATCAGATATAGTGTATAACTTGGATAACTCCTCCCAAGTAACATCTTCAATATTCCATTGATGCATTCGATGAGCATCATTGTACAACACTCTTGCACGATACAATTCTTCTATTCCCTCTACATCACTATCAAAAGCCTGCCGTATATATAATTTATGATCTTTCATATCCCTTATTTCCTTTCAAAAAAAGATATGAGTGTTTGCTCATATCTTTATAAAACAACACGTTCTACATATTGAACACTATTTATCTTTCGCAAATTAGCAATCAATGTTTGTAAGTGTGCAGCATTAGTTACAACAACTGTCATTTTTGTCGTAGCGCTAATTCCATCTGCTTCCACTGTTGAATCTACATGTTGAAGTCCTGCTTTACATTGTGAAACCACGGTCACAATATCGCTCAACAAGAAATTTCGATCAGTAGAATTCACAATTAACTTTACTTCATATGTTTTCTGTTCTAAATTTTCATCCCAGTCAACATCGATTAAACGTTTCTTTTCATGTATAATATTTGGACAATCCGCACGATGTACTTTAACACCCTGTCCTTTACTAATATAACCAACAATGTCGTCTCCAGGAACAGGGCAACAACAAGCAGCCAGTGATACTTTCATAGAATCAATTCCCTCAATGTGAATTCCAGTTTGAGAAATCTTGCGTTTTCGATCTTGTTGGCGATTAAAAAGTTTCGCTAAAACTTCGTTATCCAATGGTACGCTTACTTTATGTTTCACGAGGCGTTCAATCACCGCAGGTAATGACACTTGTTTTACACCGATTGCATACATTAAATCTTGATAAGAATTAAAGCTCAAAGAACCTGCGATATTTTCGATTTTCTTTACATCTTTATAAGTATCTATATCTAAATTACGACGTTTCAACTCATCTTCCAACATCTCCTCACCTTTTTTCACATCCAGTGTACGACGTTCAGTTTCTTGTTTTTGGAAAAAGGATCGTATTTTATTACGAGCATGGGCAGACTTCACTATTTTTATCCAGTCTTCACTTGGCCCAGGAGATTGTTTGCTTGTACGAATACTAACGACGTCTCCTGTCTTTAATTTTGAGTTCAAAGGCATAAGAACTCCATTGATAGTAGATCCAACAGTATGATGTCCAATTTCAGTATGCACACGATATGCAAAATCAATTGGAGTAGAACCATTCGGTAACGCAATGACTTTTCCTTTTGGAGTCATAACATATACATTTGCCTCAAAAATGTCCTTTTGAAGCAAATTCATATATTCCATAGCATCGTCATTCACTTCATCACTCATAACACTGAAATCTTTAAACCAGTGCAATTGTTCTTCGATTTCTTCTTGATGAATTTCTTTTCCGTTATTTTCTTTATAACGCCAATGTGCTGCGATACCTTGTTCAGCGATTTCATCCATTGTTTCTGTTCGGATTTGAACTTCAAAGATATTTCCATCTTCTGCCACAATAGTAGTATGTAAAGACTGATACATATTTACTTTAGGCATCGCGATATAATCTTTAAAGCGTCCTGGAATCGGACGGTATTTCGCATGAATGTACCCAAGAATTTCATAACAAGCAGTATCTGAATCTGTAATAATACGAATCGCAAGTAAATCCAAGATTTCTTCGAATCGTTTATTTTTTGTCATCATTTTCTTATAAATGCTATACAAATGCTTTGAGCGACCAAATATACGATACTTTAACTGATGTTCTTCCATCAATCTAGAAATATCAAAAATCATATGTTTTACTTGTTCATCGCGTTCTGTTTTTCGTTTCTCAACAAGTTTTGCGATTTCATAGTATTTCTCATTATCTAAATATTGAAAACATAAATCTTCCAATTCATTCTTGATGTCACTAATACCAAGACGATGAGCGATTGGAGCATATACTTCCAAGGTTTCAGAAGCAATCTTCTTTTGTTTCTCTTCACTCATGTATTGTAATGTACGCATATTGTGCAGACGATCTGCCAATTTAATCAAAATAACACGTACATCCTTTGCCATCGCAATAAATATCTTTCGATGATTACTAGCTAAATACTCTTTTTCATCTTTGAACTTTAAAGCACCAATTTTAGTAACAGATTCTACAAGCGAAGCGACTTCCTCACCAAAAGAGTCAGTGATTTCCTGTATGGTAACATCACAATCTTCTACTACATCATGAAGAAAACCTGCCGCAATTGTTTTAGGACCAGTTCTCAACATTGCCAATATATATCCTACTTGTATCGCATGGATGATATATGGTTCCCCACTTTTACGATATTGACCAGTATGATTTTTTTCAGCACATAAATATGCTCTAGTAATTAAATCAATGTTTTCATCTTTTTTGATATACTTCTTTATCTCTAACAACAATTCACTAAATGTTACAACATTTGTGCTAACCATACTTTTCACCTCGCTTTCACAAAAGAGGAAATCCTCTTGTTTTATTTTAATACGTCATAATGGATAATATATTGATATCCTTTAATAAATCTCTGCCATGTAAATCTGACAATTCAATTAAAAAAGCACAACCTACTACTTCTCCGCCTAATTGATGAATGATTTCAACGGTAGCCTCTACAGTTCCACCAGTTGCCAAAAGATCATCAACAATTAAAACTTTTTGCCCTTTGGTAACACCATCCTTATGAACATGCAATTCATTACTTCCATATTCTAAATCATAAGAAACACTTACCGTTTCACGAGGTAGTTTTCCTGGCTTACGAACTGGTACAAATCCAATCCCTAATTCATATGCAACAGGACATCCAAAAATAAACCCTCTTGATTCAGGGCCTACAATTACATCCGCACCAACTTCTTTTGCAAATGCAATCATTCGATCACAAGCTTCTTTAAATGCCTTTCCATCCGCCATCAATGGTGTTACATCACGAAACAGAATACCTTCCTTTGGGAAATCAGGAATATCTGCAATATACTCTTTTAAATTCATGGTACTTCCTCCTGTACTTATTTACTTATTATATCAAATTCTTCATTAAAATGCATTATCTTATCGCGCTTCTAAAACAAATATATTAACTTTCTTACGCTTCATAAAGGTGTTTACCCTAAGATTGCCTAGGAAGCTGATTTGTTTATGATCCGCAAGTCTTGTGAGCGCGTCTTGGCAACGGAAATACATCGCTTCACATGTATCATTAATCACCCATTTCGCATGTGCACCTTGACTTAATGCCTTCATCGAAACAATTGGTACATCTTTTAAATAAAACAATGGTTCTTCGAACCCATTTCCAAATGGAGCTAATCTAGATAGACTTTCTACTTCTTGAATAGATAATTCATCAATGGATACAGGAATCACTTCATATATCTTTTCTTCATGTAATTCAACATCCTTCATTTTATTATTTACATAATCTTGGATAACCTGCTTTTTCTCATATGAAAATCCAATACCTGCAGCTGCTGGATGACCACCATAAGCACTCAATTCTTTCATACAATCATTAAAAAATGTGGTCAAATCTAATAAATTACCACTTCGAATACTACCCTTAAAAGTAGATTCACTCTGTGCAACAACCATAACAGGTTGATGTAGCTCTTCTTGTAGTTTACCCGCTACAATTCCTGCCATACCCTCGTGAAAAGAATCATGAAAGAGTAATTGGAAACGATATTCATCATGCACCAGTGACCTTGCCACATCGACCATTTCATCACTCATAACCTTTCTTTGATCATTTAAGTTATGAATCTGTTTCGACATATTCATAATATCATCACGATTTGATGACATCAAATAACGAACAGTATTATTCGCATTTGCCATATCTGCCAAACGTCCAGTTGCATTTAACTTTGGGACGATTTGAAAGGCAATCATCATCTCATCCCATTGAGGATAGCGATCATAAGCCAACATTTGTACTGGTAGACATACTCCTTGTTTTAAATAAGAAATACCCAACTTTACAATCGTTCTTGTTTCTTTTCGTAGTTGCATAACATCACCAATAGATGCCACACAAGCGAGTACCACATGTTCTTTAATCTCACCTAAAAGAGCGCGCGATATCTCCAAAGCAACACCCGCTCCACTTAGGAATGAAAAATCATCTCCCATGTGTTCTGGATGCAACAAATATAAACATGGAAATTCCTCATCCATGGAATGATGATCACTTACGATGACATCAAGTCCAAGCTTTTCTGCTTCTTTTAACGCATCAAATGCCTTCACACCATTATCTACTGTTATGAGTAATGTGTACCCTTTTTCATGTGCCATGGTTACTGTATGTAACTGAAGTCCATACCCCTCTTTGAATCGATTCGGAATATAAAAACCACAATCTACGCCATACTTATTTAACGCATCAACAAGTATGGTAGTAGCACATATTCCATCCGCGTCGTAATCCCCACAAACCAAAACTTTTTCTTTATTTACCTTTGCCAAATAGATACGATCTACTACTTCTTTCATACCACTTGCCAGCATAGGATTTATAAGAACCTTTTCTTGAAGATGTTCTTCAATTTCTTCATCACTCATTTGCTTCGATGCAAGCACCTTTGCGCAAAGAGAAGAAAGTGAAAAGCGTTCTTTTATTTCTTTATATCGTTCGAAATCTAATTCTTTTATATTCATAATTATCACCGTTTGTAATCATATCACAATTTACACCATATTACGAAACAAAAGACCGAAAAAAAACAGGTAGTACCTGTAGTTTATGCTTTCACTTCAAACATATCTTCAAAATCATGAAGTTTCATCTTAGAACCTAATATCACTGCCTGTGTTGATAAATAAGCGACCACTTCACCAACCGTAAGTGAATTGATATCATCTAATGCTTTATGTATACTTTCAGGTTTACGCACTTTCCAATTTCCTTCAAGTGTACTTTCTATATGTTCATATGTTAAAGAAGACAATTCCCGTCGAAGCTCATTTGCTTTCAGGGTAATCGCTAAACGGATATATTTTTCATCAAATTCATTCGCATTACTCATACGTTACCCCTCACTTTCATATGAAGTATTATAGCATGTATTTTTGTGTTTGCGTTATGAAACTATATTTACATTTTTGATATATTTTACATTTTAGAAAGAGTAGGTATCTTACATGAAGAAAACCATTATACGATCCACCATACTTTTAATTATTGTCTCTGTTATCGCAAAAATTTTGTCATTTATTGTGCGTATTATGTTAGCTAGAACCTTAAGTGAACAAGCAATGAATTACTACACCCTAGCTTCACCCACCATGGTGTTTGTCATTACGCTTGCGCAAATGGGTATACCCACTGCATTATCAAAGGTAATTGCACAAAGCAAAACTCCTAATAAATCCATGAAAGTAAGTATCTTATTATCTGTGTTAAACAATGTAGTTATTATTTTGTCGTTCTTAATCATTCTCCCCATGTTAGCACAATACGTATTGAAACAAAATGAAATCAAACCTGTACTCTACGCCATCCTCCCTCTCATTCCCTTTGTCACTATATCAGGTCTTCTCAAAGGATACTTATATGGAATACAGCAACACATACAGGCAACCAGTTCACAAATCTTCGAAGAATTAGCTCGCATTATTTTTTTATTTGTGGTCTTTAGTTTACACCCTGACATGAGCGCCATTCAAATGGCACAATACGCCATGATCTCTGTAACGGTAGGTGAAGTCATCAGTATGTTGTTTATGTTGTGTTCTATACGTATAAAAAAACATACGTTATCACGTATCCCACATTTGTTCCTAGATTTAAATCGTTCTTCATTTTACGAGATATTAAGTGTATCCCTTCCCATGACCGGAAGCAGACTTATTGGCTCTTTGACTTACTTCTTCGAACCCATCATTATGGTCATGGGATTAAGTAGTATTGCGGCTGGTTCCATGATATCTGCATATGGACAATTAAACGGTTATGTGTTGCCCATTATCACAATGCCTTCCTTTATCACAGTTACCTTAAGCAACTTTTTATTGCCCTCCTTTACGTATCATTACTCTCGTGGAGATATAAAAAATGCTAAGAAACTGTTCAACGTGATTATAAGTTGTTGTTTCTTCATTGGAATATGTTGTAGCTTTGCTTGTTATTTTTATAACGAAGAACTATTAACGTTGTTTTATCATAACACCAGAGGAGCTCATATTCTAAAACAACTTGCTTGGCCATTTGCCTTATTCTCCTTACAAGCTCCCTTATCCAGTATGTTGCATGCATTATCTCGCAGTAAAAAAACTGTACTTGATACCTTATTAGGATCCGTTGCTCGTTTATCCTGTGTCTTCTTTTTAACACCACTTTTAGGCAATACATCTTTATTTATAGGATTGGTTCTTGGAATGCTATTAACAACAATCACACACGCTTTGCGACTTGGTGTAGCACTTCATCAGGATGTTAAGAAGACTGCTTCTTCCCCAATTCCTTTTTAATCACATAAAACCCATCTTTTTGATACATGCATAAAAAAACATCATGAATATCATCAATCCCTTCTTTCTTCAAAGATTCAACTAACCAAGTTTCATCGTATTTCAAATCAGCTAAAGCATCTTTATTTACAATACCATCGTTGATTAAAGGATCTGGATGTTTCACTTTACATTGTTTTTTTGGAATGATGCTTAACTCTCCACTATTCTCCAATACTGCAAAGGCTACTTCATCTGGTGTGCATAAGTCTTTGCTTCTAATTTGTGACATTAAATCATCGATATTATAACGCTCTTTTTTCATCTTATCCTGATTGATATGTCCATTATGAATTAAGATGACGGATTTCCCATCAAATATATCTCGAATCTTTTTACTTTTTAGTAATATCCAAGAAATTGCTATCTGCATAATTGCCAAGGTAAAAATTGGAACTAAGGATTTCATAATACTTTCCTTTGTTTCCGCAATTGATAAAGCCAACAACTCACTCATAACAAGGTAGATAACAATATCAAATACCGATAACTCTCCAACTTCTCTTTTTCCCATGACACGTAAGGATAAGATGATTACGAAATACACCACAAAGCATTTACTCATCAAAATAAAATAGGTATTCATTTTCTGTTTCCTCCTGCATAGTTTTCCTATATCGTTCATACAATTGACTGAGGTGAACATTCATGAAAAACAAAGTTCAAATATATGTACAATCAATTGCCATCGTATTGATACTCACAATGTTATTTTCGCTTGTTTTTGCTTCTTTATACTATTTTAATGTAATTCAAACAAACACGTTTCATATCTTAAATTGGATCAGTGGAATTCTAGCATTTGGTGCAGGTGGTTTTTGGATTGGGAAATGCATAGAAAAAAAAGCGCTTTTCAACGCTTTTCTAGTATTGCTTGCGGTATGTATTCCTGCTTTACTCTTATGTGAACATACCTTATTAGGATATATAGAAGTCCTTAGCAAACTTCTTTCTTATATGGCAGTATGTTTATTTATTTATACTACAAAGCATAAATCATAATTATTTTGAAAATAGACCTTCATTAATATTATACCCTAAATGTTGATAAGCTTTCTCTGTGACAATTCTCCCTCTAGGAGTACGGTTGATAAAACCAATCTGCAATAAGTAAGGTTCATACACATCTTCTAGTGTCATCGTTTCTTCACCAATGCTGCTAGCTAATGCATCCAAACCAACTGGCCCACCTTTAAATCGATCAATGATTCCTTTTAAGTATTTATGGTCAACATTATCTAGTCCCAAATGATCAACTTTTAGTTTATCAAGAGCCATAGCCGCAATTTCTTTTGAAATAATGCCATCGTTCATAACTTGCGCAAAATCGCGAACTCTTCGAAACAAACGATTCGCAATACGTGGAGTTCCACGAGAACGAAGTGCAATTTCCAATACCGCTTCTTCCTCTATTTCGGTATCCATCACTCGAGATGTTCTTGAAATGATTTGTTGCAATTCTTCCATTTCATAAAATTCTAATTGCGAAACAATCCCAAAACGATCACGTAAAGGCGCGGTTAAATCACCCGCACGTGTAGTGGCTCCTACCAGTGTGAAGGGAGGTAGCTCTAAACGAATAGCACGAGTGGTATTGCTTTCTTTCCCTACTAATATATCAATACAGTAATCTTCCATTGCAGGATATAATACTTCTTCCACTTGCTTAGGAAGACGATGAATTTCATCAATAAACAACACATCCCCAGCTTGAAGAGTTGAAAGAATTGCTGCTAAATCTCCACTTTTTTCAATAGAAGGTCCACTTGTTGTTTTGATACTTCCTCCCATTTCATTGGCAAGAATATAGGATAACGTTGTTTTTCCTAACCCTGGAGGACCATACAGTAATACATGATCCAATGCTTCATTTCTTTGTTTTGCGGCTTCAATGAACACGTTCAAATTCTCTTTCAGCTGACGTTGTCCAATATATTCACGTAGCGTTTGAGGACGAAGAGTAGCTTCATCATCAAAGTTTTGTGTTTCTGCCGAGACCATTCTGTCCATCTACTAAACTCCTTTTCTTTTCGCAAGCATACTTAAAGCACTACGAATATACTGATCACTATTTAGATCAGATTGTTTACTCAATTCTTTTTTAATGCTATTGATTTCAGCATTCTTATACCCAAGTGCTTTCAATGCTTCTAATGCATCCACTAACTCTGCATTTTCTTTTACTTCTATTTCAACTACTTCTTCTACTAGTTTCCCCTTTAAGTCTAAAACAATCTGAGAGGCACTCTTAGCGCCAATACCAGGAAGTGTCTTCAATAATTTTACATCATTATTTTCGATTGCCTCCACCATTTTTTTCACAGGACAAACTGCTAACATACTCAAAGCCGTTTTAGGACCCACACCTTTTACAGAAATAAGCTGTAAAAAAAGATCATGTTCTTCCATGGAAGTAAACCCAAATAACGTTATGGCATCTTCCCGGACATGTTGATAAGTATATAAAATCACTTCACTTTGCAAAGAAACAACCGTTGGATTACTAATATAAACACGATATCCAATCCCGTTATTTTCTATGATCAATGAATCGTTGCTATAACTATGTATAATTCCTTTAATAAATGCTATCATTTTTCATCACCTTTTATATTTTACCATGGAACATAAAAGAAAAACAGTGCAAAAGCACTGTTCGCTCATTTAAACCAAATCTAGCAATTCTCCTAAGAAGCTCCAACTGATTGCACCACAATACAGTCCATAGAACAATGTAATAATAAACACCTGTGCAGGTATGAGTGCAAACAAGAACGCTATCCAGCCTTCTACCATAAAGGGAGGCATAGAATCTAAATTAAGGAAATAAATAACAAAATATAAAATACATAACGCCAGTATGGAAAGTACAATTCTTCTTTTATGTTTTATTTCTTTGCTTTTCTCTTCTAGGAAGCGATTTAAATCCACGTTTCCTTCATAATTTATACCAACCATATCAAATGGTTTATGATATACACCTTCTCCACCATGCAATAGTAATACCTGCTTTACATTTTGTCCTTTGCTAATCACGTTGCTTTGCACAGCACTTTCCATAGTTACTCCATACACAACATCACAAACATAACCGTATTGTTCTAGATTTTTTACTTCTTCTAATTCCCAAATATCATGAAGGTATACATACATAGCACGATGTTTTGCCGCAAGTTCTTCAAACATAGAAAGACACGCATCATCCATCAGGACTTTTTTATCTACATAGATATGATATTTCCTTTGCATTAACATATTATCGACCCTTTCTTACATTTCTTATTTTTCTTATTTAATTGTAACATAAGATTACGATATGGTCAACGCAAGATAAAATCATTCTTATTTAACATCTAAATCAATGGATACAGGACAGTGGTCAGAACCAAAAACATCCGTATGAATGTGTGCTTCTTTTATGTTATCTTTTACATCATCAGATACAACAAAGTAATCGATTCTCCACCCAGCATTTTTTTCACGAGCTTTGAAACGATAACTCCACCATGAATAACATTCTCTTACATCTGGATATAAATAACGATAGGAATCAATAAACCCACTCTCTAACAAGCTCGTCATCTTCCCTCGTTCTTCCTCTGTAAATCCTGCATTTCTACGATTTGTCTTCGGATTCTTTAAATCAATTTCTTGATGCGCTACATTCAAATCACCACAAAGTACGACAGCTTTCTTCTCTTTTAACTTTAATAAATATGCTTTAAAATCATCTTCCCACTCCATACGATAATCCAACCGTAACAATTCATCCTTTGAATTAGGAGTATATACACATACCAAATAAAACTCATCATATTCACATGTAATCACACGTCCTTCATGATCATGTTCATCTATTCCAATGCCATAAACAACACTTAATGGCTCGCGTTTTGAAAACACCATTGTTCCACTATAGCCTTTCTTATCTGCACTGTTCATATATTGTACATAACCAGGTGTTTCTATCTCTAATTGTCCTGGTTGCATTTTTGTTTCTTGTATACAAAATATATCCGCATCTATTTCACGAAAGAAATCCATAAACCCTTTCGTCATACATGCTCGAATTCCATTTACATTCCATGATACCATTTTCATATTCATTACCTCCATCTATAGTATATATGATAGCGGATTTCCTATAAAATGACCAGTGATATCCACTTTAAATGCACTCCATTTACTTTCAAACAAAAAAAAGGATTATCTCAATCCTTTTTATGTAGGTAGTTATCAAATGATTTGTATTAGTCTACAAATTCAAATTCAATGCCACAAATGTTAATCATATCTCCATCTTGACATCCAGCTTTACGAAGCGCATCATCGATTCCCATTTTACGCATTTTACGTGCGAATCGCATGAAGTCTTCCTCATTATCAAGTTTGCTCATTTTGAAAGAACGTTCCATTTCTTCTCCAACGAGTTCCCAATTACCATTTCCAAGATTTTTAATCTCAAAGGCTGGTGCTTCAGGTTCAAATTTGTACAATACACCTTCTGCATCTTCATCCACTTCTTCATCATTGTAAAGTGGGAATTGTGGTGTTGTTTCCAACAAGTCCGCAGCACGGTATAATACAGGATCTAATCCTTCCGCAATAATGGTCGTAGTCTCAAATACTTCGATATCCGGATAAGCTTCTTTGAATCGTTTTAAATTTTCTTGAGCTCCATCCAAATCCATCTTATTTGCAAGTACCACTTGAGGACGCTCCATCAAACGGTATTCATAATTTGCTAATTCATCATTGATGATACGGTAATCTTCAACAGGATCACGTCCATCGTTCGCCCCCATATCTACAACGTGTAAAATTACTCGACAACGTTCGATATGACGTAAAAATTGATGTCCTAATCCTTTTCCTTCACTTGCACCTTCAATCAACCCTGGTAAATCTGCCATAACAAAGCTTCTTCCATCACTAACTTGGACCATTCCAAGATTTGGCGCAATCGTAGTAAAGTGATAATCCGCGATTTCTGGTTTTGCTTTTGTCACCACTGACAATAACGTAGATTTTCCAACAGATGGAAATCCTACCAATCCAACATCGGCTAATACTTTTAACTCTACCTGGATATCAAATTCGTCTCCAGGCGCACCTAGCTCACTATATTGTGGTGCCGTATTTTTACTAGATTTGAAATGATAATTCCCTTTTCCACCTTTCCCACCTTTGGCAATGATTTCTCTTTGCCCATGACGAGTAAGATCCGCAACAATCGCTCCAGATTTTGCATTCTTCACAATCGTTCCCTGAGGAACTTTCACAACGAAGTCATCTCCACTAGCACCATGCATCTTTTTGGTCTTTCCATTTCCACCACTTTCCGCAAGTACCTTCTTTTGGTAACGAAGATCTAATAAGGTTGTACGTCCTTCATCAACTATGAAGACAACATTCCCACCATTTCCTCCATCACCACCACTTGGTCCTCCGAAAGCTACATATTTCTCACGGCGAAAAGATACGATACCATCGCCACCTTTTCCAGCCTTAACATGAACTTTAACTCTATCTATAAACATTGGGTATACCTCCTATCTTAGGATATCCAAAAATAAAATCCCCTAGTCGGGGATTTGTTTCATTACGCTTGTGGGTAGACAGAAACTTTTTTCTTGTCTTTACCTAAACGTTCGAATTTAACGATACCGCTTACTGTCGCAAACAATGTATCATCTCCACCTCTACCAACATTTGTTCCTGGGTGAATTTTTGTACCACGCTGACGATAAATGATTGATCCTGCATTGCAGAACTGTCCATCAGCTAACTTAGCACCTAAACGTTTTGAAGCAGAGTCACGTCCGTTCTTAGTAGAACCAACACCCTTTTTAGACGCGAAGAACTGAATATCTAAAGTAAATTTCATAATCACACCTCCTGATCGTTTAATTTTATATTGTTTTGATAATTTTCTTCAAGAGTTCGCAGTTGAATTACATATGCCTCTAACAACATCTGTGCTTCTTTGCTCTCTTGTTGTAATCTTATATTGATTTGTGATTCGCTAATATTGAAATCACAAGCACCATTCACCAGCTCATCCAATGCATTCATCATTCCAAATGTAACGGAACTAACCCCTGCACAGACAAGGTCCTGACCGTGTGGTCCTGAATCCGCATGTCCAACAACCGTGATATCACGAATGATAGAATCTTTGCGTCTGATGGATACCTTAACCATATTAAGCCTCGATAGATTCGATTGTTAATTTAGTATAAGGTTGACGGTGTCCCTGTTTACGATGAGAGCTACCTTTTTTCGCTTTATATTTATAAACGATAATTTTCTTAGCTTTCCCTTGTTTTTCAACTTTTGCGTTTACTTTCGCACCTTTAACGTAAGGAGTTCCAATTTTAGTTGTTTTGTCTGAACAAGCTACTACCTTGTCAAATACAACTTTGTCACCTTCTTGAACGTCTAATTTTTCTACAAAGATTGTAGAACCTTCTTCTACGCGGATTTGTTTTCCGCCTGTTTCGATAATTGCGTACATGTATCGCACCTCCTTCTATATTGTTTAAGACTCGCCATATAAGGTGATGATTTCTCATTCTTGTACCTTTTCTGAGCGGTTGTAAATCCAAAAGGACATACAACGTAGTTAGTTTACCACAAAACGTTTTAATTCGCAACGTTTTTTTCATTTTATTCATCTATGAAAAATGAATAGAAAGTTTTATAGATTCTCCCTTATATCATACTTCCTGTGTTTCAATACGGGTAATTTTCTTGATCAAACAAGAGTTATCTCGTTTTTCATCAATCACACCTTCCACATAAAAGTAATTCCCTTTCACAAGTTCTCCTGCGTGGATTTCATATAGATTTGGCATACATACCAAATCAAATTTACTTGTTTCATCCGCAACAATTAAAAAAGCCATTAAATCTCCTTTTTTTGTTCGATGTTGTTTGATACGTTCAAGAATACAAATGAATTTAACATATCCTTTTTTGTTATGTAAAGATATGATGGATGGAAGCGTTGCATTGACCTTACTACGCAGTTCTTCAATTGGATGTTTTGATAAATAAAATCCAATCATTTCTTTTTCTTTCTCTGCACGAAGTGCACTATTTTCCTTAATGGATATAAGCGCAGGTTTTGAAACTAAATCAAAATCAAAAAGCACTTGATCTGCATCTTCTATTTTAACCAAATCTCCATAACGCAATGCATCATCTAAAGAGGCTATCATACTTGCACGGTTAATTTTAAAACAATCTAATGCTCCAGCAAAAATCAAAGTTTCCATTATCTTTTTATTAATTTTATAACCACACATACGAGCCACAAAATCAAAGTAATCTTTGAATTTTCCTTTTTCATTTCGTTCTTCTATGATTTGAACACACAATGCACTTCCAATTCCTTTAATTCCTAAAAGTGGATAGCGTAGTGCATTACCTTCAATTTCATAAGTACCACTCGAAGAGTTGATGTCTGGAGATAGAATTTGAAGTTTACGTTTCTTTGCCTCAAATACATATTCACTTGTTTTTGTTTCAGATCCTATCACTGAATTTAGTAAACTCATAAAGAAATATAAAGGAGCATTTGCTTTTAAGTATGCCATTTGATACGCAATCATACCATAGGCAACAGAATGCGCACGGCCAAATCCATAGTTAGCAAATTTCATAATCAACTCATACACATGTTCTGCAACTTGTTTCTCAAATCCTTTTTGTATAGCTCCATCAATAAAATCTTGTTGAAGTTTAACAAGTTCACTTCCCTTTTTCTTACTGATTGCTTTACGAAGATTATCTGCTTTCCCAAGCGAAAATCCAGCCATGGTTTGCGCCGCTTGCATAATCTGTTCTTGATAGATCATGATACCATAGGTATGTTTTAATATCGGTTCTAATACAGGATGAATATAATCGATTGTTTCAGGGTGTTCTCTGCGTTTTAAGTATTCTGGTATGTTCTCCATTGGTCCTGGACGAAACAATGCGACTGTCGCCACAATATCTTCGAAACAATGTGGTTTCATCTGACGAATCAGATTTTTCATACCTTCACTTTCTAATTGAAAAACACCCATAGTGTCTACTGCTTGTATTAATTGAAAGGTTTTCTTATCATCCAAAGGAATTCTCATGATATCAAAATCTTTTTTCGCACCCTTTTGAATATGACGAACAACATCATCAATAATCGTTAAATTACGTAGCCCTAAAAAATCCATCTTAATCAAACCTAGTTCTTCCATATATTCCATGGTAAACTGACTTGCACACATTCCTTCATCCACATCAATCAATGGGCACACTTCTTCAATCGAAACATTCGACATAATAATTCCAGCAGCATGCAAAGAAGAATGTCGTGGCAATCCTTCGAGTTGTTTACTAACCATAAATAGTTGTTTATATTTATCGGAAGAATTGATCATTTGTTTAAAACGAGGAACATTATGATAGGTATAATCAAGTGTTACCTTTGGCATATAAGGCACCATTTTACAAAGGGTATCAATCTCTCGAATATTGATATTCATAGAACGTCCAACATCCCTTAGCACTTGTTTTGCGGCAAGTGTATTAAAGGTAATAATATGTGAAACACGATGTGTTCCATATCTTTCTTTTACATATTGAATAACTTCATCTCTTCGATTATCAGGAAAATCCGTATCGATATCCGGCATAGACACACGTTCTGGATTCAAAAAACGTTCAAATAATAAATCATATTTGATAGGATCCACATGGGTAATCCCCAAACAATATGAAACTAGAGAACCCGCAGCACTTCCTCGGCCAGGACCTATATAAATATCTCTCGTCTTTGCGAAACGAATAAAATCCCATACAATAAGAAAGTAATCCGCATATTGCATACGTATAATGATATCCAATTCATAATCCAAACGTTTTTGATAAACGGTAGGTATTTGTTTGAAATCCATACGTTTCATAAGTCCTTTTTGACACAAACTACGTAAAAACTCCTCGCTTGTCACATCATATTTGTTTTGGAATTTAGGTAGGACAGCTTTAGCAAATTGCATCTTAACCTGACACATAGATGCTATTTCATCGCTTCGTTTTAAATCATCTTCCTCATATAATGCTTCCATTTGTTGCATAGAGCGAAAATATCTCTTTGGACTATAATTCAACATTTTATCATCCACAGATACTCCTTGTGCAATCGCACAAAGTGTTTTATAGCTTTCTTCTTCTTGTTCATTTTTAAAATACACTCTTGAAAGTGCAACTGTTAAGATGTCCATTTCTTTACAAATGGATTTTAAAAATGGATTCTTACTTGCCAATAATCCAGAGTCATTACGGGCAATGGATACATAAAAATTAGAAAACGATAGAGAACACTCTTTTAGATATTCTATAAGTGGTTCTTTTTCTTCGCGTATAATATAAGTTTCTAAATTATTTTGATCTCCATTGGTAATTACTACACAATCATTTGTATATGGCAACAATTCCTCTAATGTAAGAATTGCAATATGTTCATCCGTATTGATACGAGTAGATAGCTTCATTAAACTTTGATAACCATCATCATTTTTCGCCAACAACAATAGTCCAAAGATACCATCGTTCCATTTGACATCCACTTCCATTCCAAAGACAGGATGGATCCCCTCTTTCTTACAAGCATGATAAAAAGCCATCGCTCCATGCATTACGTTTTTATCTGTTAACGCAACACTTGTATAGCCATGTTCTTTTGCACAATCAATGATTTTTTGTATCGTCATCGTACTTTGTAATAATGTAAAACAACTTCTAACATGCAAGTGGACACTCATCTCAACACCTCGTACTTATTTTATCATAAAGAAGCAGTACTGTCTTCTCTTATCCATCGAATTCCTATCACAACCACATCTTTACAACAAATGAAAAAGCCCTGTTTTTTACACAGAGCTTATTGTTCTTTTACACATTCACTTAAATCTATTAATAATTGTTTGATATCTGCTTCTAACAATCCCTTTACACCACATGCAAAGCGATGTCCACCACCATGATAGCGGTTTGCGATATCATTGATTGTTTTATTTTTCGAACGAAGACTTCCGTTATAAACACACTCACCTTGTTCATTGCGTTCTTTCTCAACAAAGAGTGCCCACGCTTGAAATTCATCAACACCACCAAGAACAAATACTTTTTCTTTAGCTTCGTTGAAGGATAATCCAAATTTCTCATAATCTTCTTTATGCACAATAATATAAGCTATACAATCATCAAACCATTTAAAATTTGAACGAATATAATTCTCATATCGAAATTGTACCATTGGAGTTGAGAAATTCTCCTCATTGGCTTTCGCGACATTTGCACCAGCCTCCAATAAGAAAGCCGCCACCTTTAATGTCTCAGATGTTATTGTAGCGATTGAAAATCGCAAAGTATCCGCGATTAAACCACCGTATAAGTATTGCGCACATTGGGCAGAAACCTGTTTATGTTCCTCTTTTAGCATAAAACCTAGTATTTCACATGTGGCACCGAAGATATCTTCAATAATTTCATGATCTGCGAACTTTTCAACAATGATATGATGATCCACTCGTATGCTAGATTTTGCCTTACTCCAACGTCCATCATCGATTCTTCCCGTATTTGCAGTATCTAATATGATCGCTAAAGAATTTTCAATTTCTTTATCATTCACTTCATCACTTGCAGGGAAATTCGATGATTTTGAACACTCTTCATACCCTAAAGCATATACTTTCTTTTCAGGATATGTATCCATAATCCATTGTTTTAAACCAAACTGCGAACCTAAAGCGTCACTATCTGGTGCAACATGACGATAAATGGTGATGACATCATGTGCTTCAATGCACTCGAATAATAGTTTCGTATTCATACGCTTAAATTAAGCGATACGTATCACGTGCAATCATTAATTCTTCATTTGTTGGAATTAGCCAAACTTGAACTTTACTATCTTCTGTAGATAAAAGAACTTCTTTACCACGACTAGAAGCATTTAATTCAGTGTTCAATTTAATTCCGAAGGCTTTTTCTAATCCCTCACAAATCATCTTACGCATGTTCGTATCGTTTTCACCAATACCACCAGTGAAAACCATTGCATCAGCACCACCTAATTGTGCATAGTATCCACCAACAGTTGTAATTACACGGTTTACATAAACTTCTGCAGTTAATACAGCAGCTGGATTTCCATCATGATATCCATCTTCTATGTCACGAGCATCAGAACTAATTCCACTTACCCCTAACATTCCTGATTGTTTATTCATAATATCATCCATTTCATCTGGAGTTATTCCTGTTTTCTTCATAATATAAGTTACGATAGCTGGATCAATATCTCCACATCTTGTACCCATCATAACACCAGCAAGTGGTGTGAATCCCATGGATGTATTGATTGATTTACCACCATCTACCGCAGTAATACTAGCGCCATTACCTAAGTGGCAAGTGATGATTTTTGTATCTTTTACATCTTTGTTCATCAATTCCGCACATCTTTGTGATACATACATATGAGAAGTACCGTGGAATCCATAACGACGAATTTTGTATTCATCATAATATTTCATAGGAAGAGCATATATGTAAGACTCTTTCGGCATTGTAGAATGGAAAGCAGTATCAAACACAAATACATGTTTACATTGTGGAAGATGTTTCTTAAACGCGTTATAACCAATTAAACCAGCTGGGTTATGTAATGGAGCTAAATCGTTCAAAGATGAGAACTTTTCAACTACATCATCTGTTACTGGAACAGATTCTTTAAAGATTTCACCACCATGTACAGCACGATGTCCTGCACCAGTGATTTCATCTAAAGTATTTACAATCTTATGTTCAACCAAAGCTTCTAATAACAAAGAAACAGCTTTTGTATGATTCAGGATTGGTAATACTTTTTTTACTTTTTCTCCGTTTACCTTAATTGTGAAAATGGCATCTTCAAACCCTATTTTTTCAATAATACCACTTGTTAATACAGTTTCCTCTGGCATTTCGAATAATTGAAATTTCAATGATGAACTACCAGCGTTTACAGAAATAATTTTACTCATAATATCCTCCTATTTATTCCATGTTTTCTAAAGCATCCATCAGTAACTTTACTTCTTCGTTACCAACTTCTTTTATTTTACCATAAATCTCTTTTCTTTTCTCGTAATGTGAGACAAGATTCAACTTTTTTTCATAATCTTCTAAAATATGTGAACTTCTTTTGATATGATCGTTCACTGCGGAACGTGTAATATGTAGTTCTTCTGCAATTTCAGATAATGAAAAATCTTCTTTAAAATACAAATCCATGATGCTTTGTTGTTTTTCAGTTAGCAACACTTCGTATGCATCTAAAAGAGCATTCATGCGTTGCATTTCATCAATCATGCGTCAATAATCCTTCACACATTCCATACAAATAAGAATCTATATCAAACGGACGTAAGTCATCAACTTTCTCTCCAAGTCCAATATATTTCACTGGAAGACCTAGTAAATCACGTATTGCGATTACAATCCCACCTTTGGCAGTTCCATCCAACTTCGTCAGGATGATTCCTGTAACATTTGTAGTTTCTAAGAAAATCTGTGCTTGTGAAATCCCATTTTGTCCAGTCGTTGCGTCCAACACCAACCATACTTCATGAGGTGCACCAGGAATTTCACGTTCAATGACACGTTTCATTTTCCCTAATTCATTCATTAAATTCGCTTTGTTTTGTAAACGGCCTGCGGTATCTCCAATCAAATAATCCATATGTTGTTCATTTGCATATCGACAAGCATCTACTAAAGTTGCGCTTGGATCTCCACCTTCTTTTCCTTTGATACAAGGAACGTCTAGACGTTGCGCCCATGTCGCAAGTTGATCAATGGCACCTGCACGAAAGGTATCAGCTGCGGCCAACACAACTTTGCCACCTTCTTCTTGAAACAGTTTCGTTAACTTAGCAGTAGTTGTAGTTTTCCCACTTCCATTGACTCCAACCATCAAAATAACAGTAGGACCATCTTCGTTTTTCTGAAACTCTTTATCTTCATGCGATACATACATATCACGCATTACTTCGACTAAACATTCACTGATTTCATCAAAGTACTTCAATTTTTGATCCATCGCTCTATTTTCAACTTCATCCACAATTTTTTGCGCAGTCTTTATACCTATATCCGCTTCCAAAAGTGCAATCATTAAATCTTCAAGAAATTCTTCATCTACTCCAGTAAATCCCAAAGCAAGTTTTCGTATTCTCTCTGAAAATGATTTCTTTGATTTATCTAACCCACTAAGATAACGATCTCCATCCGATTTACTTTGAAAGGATTTTTTTAATTTTGAAAATATTCCCATTAAGCACTCACCTCTTCTTTTTTATCCACCAAATTAATGGCATCTTGTAGTTTTACCTTTAACAATTGTGATACACCATTTTGTTGCATCGTAACGCCATATAAAGCATCACACTGTGCCATCGTTCCTGGACGATGTGTAACCACTATAAATTGGCTTTCTCCACGGAATTGCGCAATGTATTTCGCAAAACGTTCCACATTTGCTTGATCCAGTGCAGCCTCCACCTCATCAAAAATACAAAGTGGCATCGTACGTGCTTTTAAGATTGAGAATAAAACGCATATTGCGATAAGACTTTTTTCTCCACCTGAGAACAAACGAATATTTTGTACAGTTTTCCCAGGAGGTTGTACATCGATATCGATACCAGTATTCAAAATATCTTCAGGATCTACTAAGAACAAACGAGCCTTTCCTCCACCAAATAGTGAACGGAATACATCATTTAATTCTGCATTTATTTTATCGAACATTTCCTTGAACTGTTTCACCATGATTTCATCCATTTCATCGATGGCTTCTAGTATTTTATCTTTCGCAAGAATCAAGTCTTCACGCTGTTTCGTTAAGAACTCATAACGCTCACTTACTTCTTTATATTCTTCAGGAGCATCTAAATTCACGTTTCCTAAAGCCGCAATTTCTTGACGCAAAAGTGAAACACTGTGACGAGCTTCTTGAATATCCGTATCCATTTTCTGACTTTGTGCATATTCAAATGTCATCTCATAGGTCGTGGATAAACGCTCTAAAGAACCTTCAAGTTTCGTTTCTGCTTTGGCTTGACTTACTTCTACATCACGTTGTTCATTTTGTAGAATATTTAAGTCACGACGTAGTTGGCGAATTGCGCCTTCTTTACGTTCTACATCACTTCCCGCCTTCATACGACGTTCTCGTTTCCCTTTTGTAAGAGTTGAGATTTCATCCAAACGAGAATGCAAGGAACTAAGTTTTACAACCAAGTCATCTTCTAATAACGCAGTATCTTCTAAATCTTCATCTGGTGCAATCTGTTCATAATCCGCACGCAAACGATCATATTTCGCCCATTTTGCTTTTACAATCTGATCCAATTGTGCATTGGATATTTGCATTTGGACAAGCTCAGAGGCAATCTTTTCTTTCTTACTTTGAAGCGCATATAATTGATTTCGTAACCCATCTACTTTCAACGCTTGTCCCTCTAAACTAGATAGTACTTGTTGAAGTTCTTTTTGAATGGTTAACGGTGTTGAATTATTCTTGTTTTTACCACCCGTCATACTACCGCCTTTATTGACGATATCACCTTCAAGTGTCACGATTTTATAATTGTGTCTTAATACTTTTGCGATTTCATTCGCATTTACTAAATTATCAACGATCAATACGTTTCCTAACAAAGATTCTTTCAATGTATCAAAGGCTTCTTCATTTTCTACGAAATCACTCGCTACACCTAAGTATCCTACACAGTTTTGTGCCAATACCACATGCTCTCTATTCATGCCTCTTGATTTCATAACGGTCAATGGTAAAAAGGTTGCTCTACCAGATTGGTTACGTTTTAAGAATGTTATCGCATGACGTGCACTAGCTTCATCTTCCGTAACGATATGATACATCGCCCCACCAAGTGCATTAGAAACAGCCGTCTCATAATTAGTCTGTGGTTGGAAAATCTGAGATACCACACCCAATATACCATCTAAGGTTGATTTCGCTTCTAAAACAGCCTTTACAGCCTGTTGATGGTTGAATGGTTCTCTTGCTAAGTTTTCTAATACAGACTTACGATTTTCCAATCGATTTAAAATAGAAGATGCTTGTTCATTCTCTTGCGTACAAGCAGCCAATTCCCCATCTACTTTGATTTGATTTTCTTTACTTAACGCAATATCTGTTTCCAACTCTTTCAAACGTTTTGCACGATCTTCATATTCGTAATGTGCTTCCTCGACCATTGTTTTTAATTCTCTAGCCTTTTCCGCATTACTCGCGAATTCTAATGCATACTTACGCTTTTCATCTAATTCGATCTTTCTAGTTTCTAGAATACGACTCTCTTCATTTAATTTCGCAAATTCATCTTGTAAACGATTGATATCACGATCCAATTGATACATTTCATTACGTAATTCGTTATTCTTATTATCCTCTACTTGAATTGTAGTTTCATGCATTACCTTTTGTGAATCTAAATCAAATGCCTTTTTCTTTAGGGTATCGATTTGTTCACTCAATTTTTCAATTTCATCGACCAACACACTTACTTCAATGACTTCCAACTCTTTTTTCTTTTCTTTATAAATCTCTGCTTTTTTCGCCTGACGTTTCAAAGGGTTTACTTGACGTTCTAATTCTAAAACAATATCTTCTAAACGCGCCAAGTTTTCTTGTGTACGATTCAATTTAGACAAAGATTCATTTTTACGTTTCTTATATTTTGCGACTCCCGCAGCTTCTTCAAACAACGCACGTCGATCTTCTGGTTTCGCATCCGCAAATGCAGAAATGTTTCCCTGCGATATAATAGATAAAGAATCACGTCCTAATCCTGTATCCATCACTAGATTTACAATGTCCTTTAAACGACAAGGTGTTTTATTAATAAAATATTCAGCCTCACTATTTTGACGGTGTAATCTTCTAGTAACTTCCACTTCTTCATATTCTACGCCCAACATATGACGAGAATTATCAAACACAAGAGTTACTTCTGCCATATTGACTGGTTTACGTGCTGTAGATCCACTAAAAATGACATCACTCATGCTGTTACCACGTAGAGACTTCACACTTTGTTCTCCAAGCACCCAGCGAATGGCGTCATTGATATTACTCTTTCCACATCCATTTGGACCAACAATCCCAATAACATCGGAATCGAATGTAATGATGGATTTATCTGCAAACGACTTAAATCCTTGCAGTTCTATACGTTTTAAAAACATAATGCCTCCGTTCCACCAAATTCACTATAAGGAATCCTTTATATAACATGAATTTTTTGCATATACCGTATAATAGTATAGCATATATTTGTGGTTTGATAAAGATTGTGTTAAAATAATAAACAAAATTGGAGGTGCATTATAAATGGAAGAAAAATCTATGCGCAATATGTTCCGTCTAGGATTTGGAGAAGAAGTTGCGAATTGCATTACCCATGGAATTATGGCATTCATATGTTTGATTTCTTTGCCTATAACAGCAATATATGCCTATAGCGAAGGTGGAGCTACAAAAGCAAGTGGAGTATCTATCTTTATTATATCTTTGTTTCTTATGTTTTTGGTCTCAACGATTTATCACTGTATGCCTTTTGGGACAAACCACAAATACGTGTTTCGTAAATTGGATCACATTTGTATCTTGTTCGCAATTGCTGGAAGTTATACCCCTGTCGCTTTATCCCTAATTGGTGGATGGCAAGGATTCGTTATTTTACTTATCGAATGGGGCGCAGTACTAGGTGGTATTTTATTGAAATCGATTGCTAAGAAGAGTTATCCAAAAGTATCAATGGCACTTTATATGATTATGGGATGGACAGCAATCTTGTTTCTACCTACCCTAATTCAAAAAGCATCTGTTTCATTTCTAGTATTAATTGTTGCAGGTGGAGTCATGTATACCATTGGCGCATTCTTTTATGCCAAACCACAAAAAAAATATTTCCATTCCATATGGCATATTTGTATCAACCTAGCTAGTATTCTACATTTCTTAGCTATCGTATTTGCATTATAGTACAACCTATAAATAAGATCACCCTAGTAAATAGAGTGATCTTTTATTTTGTACAATCGTTTCATGAGTCAAAACTTTGAATATCCCCAATATCTACAAGTACTAATAGTACTTTGCTATATTGATTGCTTACATTTCTTTCTTCTATTTCTTTATTGATCTCCATTCATCTTCTAGAATCGACATCAATATAACATCCGCATATTTATCACCATCTTTAACAGCATCTCTCAAAACGCCTTCCCTCTTAAAACCAACTTTTAAATATGCCTTCTCTGCCCTCGGGTTAAAGGAATACACATCGAGTTCTAAACGATGTATTTTTAATTTCTCAAATGCAAAATCACGGGTAACTTCTATGGCCCAAGTCCCTATCCCCTTTCCTCTTACATTCCTATGGAAGAGACCAATACGAAAATTAGCACAGCGCAAATCCCAATCAATTTCATTGATTACACTTTCACCTATAATGCTTCCATCAGGTGCAATAATCAAAAAAAGGTATCGAGCAGAATCTTCAAGAGATTTGAGGAAAAAGGAAGTAACTTCTTCTTTCGTAAACACTTCTTTACTGCCTGTTAATCGTGCAACTTCTTTGTCTAAAGGATTAAAATTTTGTTCGTAATAATTTGTGATATCTTCAGCTTTAGCCAATCGGATGAAATAGCCATCCTTTTCACTTATAATATTTATGTTCATATGCTCTTTCCTTTCAAAAATATTTATTTATAGCGTTATTATACGACTATCAAACATCACTAGCAACTCCAATATCATAGAGCATACAAGAATCCTTACAGTAGAAAATATGTAGTAAAATGAAGAAATACAATATTTGGATATTACAATCAATATAGTGTTTTTGAAACAATCAAGTTTTTTCGTGAATAAAAAAAACGATAATATCGATTAATCCCCAATTAAAAATGGAGCAATATGCTCCATTTGCGTGTTTGAAAGGGTTTATTTCTAATTATAATTGTTTACTAATTTCATTCGCCATTGTTTTTATGATAATACAACAGCTTGTTGCTCCCGCATCTAAGAACCCTCTGCTTCTCTCACCTAAGCGAGCGGCTCTTCCTATTTTTGCGACTAAGTTCTTTGTGTTTTCTTTACCAGATTCCGCTCCTTGTTGAAGAGCTAATAATGCATCTTTGAAAGTTGCATTTTCCATAAGGGATGTTTGGTAGGCTTCAATAGCTGGATTCAATGTATCAATCAATGTCTTATCTCCAACCTTAGCACCTGCTAAATCGCATAGTCCTTGTAATGCTAATTGGAATGCTTCTAATAACACTCCTTTACTTATTTCATCCTTGCCTTTCGTTGCCTTACTAAGCTTTGAAAACATTGTCCCATAGATTGGTCCCATGCTTCCACCAATATCTTCCACTAGGGTTCTTGATATGACTTTCATTGACTCTGTGAAGCTCATCTCTTCACTTAGTCTTTCTTTTGCCATTAAAAATCCCTTGTTCATATTGACTCCATGATCTCCATCACCAGTTGCTCCATCAATTTCACTTAGATAACTTGCATTTACATGTATGGCTTCACATATGGCTAACGCAATCTTTCCTTGGTTCTCATTCTTTATGTATTCCATATCATTTCCTCATCTGCGTTAAACCAACGCATTCACATTCCATATCAAGGCATTCTTTTAATTCTTCATCAAGTTTCATCACGGTTAATGTTACTCCATTCATCTCTAATGATGTAAAGTAATTCCCTACATAACTTCGATATACCACAATGCCTTTTTCCCTCATTAAATTCTCTACTTCATCGTAATAAATATATTGTTCCATGACTGGTGTTGCCCCTAATCCAGATACAAGTACAGCA
>NZ_JBSPEZ010000009.1:0-89980 GCF_053848845.1 Amedibacillus sp. YH-ame6 | reverse complement strand
AAAATGGGCTATAAAAAAAACTCCAAATCTTGCTTGTTCAGCTGAATTGAAGTTTTTGTAAGAATAAATTCCACGTACTAATTCTTCTATACTTATTGTGGAATTTACATTTTCACTTTACCACAATAAAAGTTTCCTACAAAACAACTTATATTTGAGGCCCCTATTCATTTGAAATGGATATCCTAATAGCATTGCTTTTTAACACGAATTATAAACATATTTGTGATTATCACCAATGGGAACTCATACGATTGAATAAACTTCACCAAATAAAAATGCGCTCCTATTAGTTGATAAACAAACTATGGAGTGCATTTCATTTTATCACTTTAATCTTTTAAGTAAGACAATACTTTCCACGTGTTGTGTATGTGGGAAGATATCTAAAGGCTGTACTCTTTCTACTTTGTATCTAGAAGATAGCACTGCGATATTTTTACCTAGGGTTGCTGGATTACAAGATACATAAATAATATCTTTGATCTTACTTTTAAGGATACAATCTAACATTGCATCATCTAATCCACTTCTTGGAGGATCGACAACAAGAACATCAATACTACGTTTCTTTGAGATATACGTTAATTTATTTGCGGCATCATCACAAAGGAAGGATACATGCTCACATCCATTCAACTTCGCATTTGCATTTGCATTTATTACAGCGTCCTTAATAGTTTCAATTCCTATAATTTCATCTGCTTTGTCCTTTAGATACAAGGAGATGGCACCAATACCACTATAGGCTTCAACGATGAGTCCTTTATGACCCTCTACCATGGAAGCAATCGTACGATATAATTGTACCGCTTGTAAGCTATTTAGCTGGAAGAAAGAGCGTGGAGATACTTGTAGATGTAAACCATCCAATTCTAAAGGTAATAGTCTTTCTCCTGCCAAAAAGATCATTTTAGGACCGAACACATCTGGTGATTTTTTTATGGTATGGATACTTTGCCATAGGCTACACATTCCCTTAATACGCATAATTTGATCGATTGCACGAGTATCTATGTCATCATTTCCAGTCACAAGTGTACATTGATATTTTTCATCGAACCCACGTATTACAACAGAGCGAATTCCCTTTTTCTCATGGAATTCGTAAGGTTCTATTCCATATTCCATAAGGATATCCATAACATCTCTACGTGTACGTTCCAATCCTGATTCATGTACCCAACATTTTTTTATCTCAATAAAATAATTGGAATTTGGCATATATAAACCACTAGATATTTCCCCGTAATCATTTAAAGCACATGGCATTTTAAATTGATTACGATATTCAAATACTTGTTCACTCGCAAGAACTTTCCCGATTCTTCTAGGATCTACTTGCGCATACTTAATCAAAGATTGTTTCAGTATTTCTCGCTTATATTGTAATTGTGCTGGATATTTAGCAATCATCAAAGGACATCCACCACATGCATGTTGAATCTTACATTTTGGCTCAATACGATCCTTGCTCTTCTTTACTATATAATTTACTTCTGCCGTTGCATAACGACTTTGACGTTCTATAATACGTACGTCTACTTCTTCATCCATTAAAGCACCTGGTATAAATACAGGAGTTCGATCAAGATATCCTATTCCTTCTCCATTAATTCCTGTTTTCTTTATTGTTAATTTCATAAACAACCTCACTTTTCGTACATTTTTACTACTTCCTAGTATATCATACAGGATATGAAATAGATAGCAAGCATAGTTTTATAAAAATAGAGATATTCCTAAGAATACCTCTACATCGTCTTATTTTTTATCATCTTTTACTTTTTTGTTTTGCATCATACTACCATAACACAAAAACAAAGCACCAATTGCCATCATAATGACCTCTTGTGTAAATAAGTATCCTATAAAAAACATGCCTCCTACGATATATAATACAATCGTAATAATTTCTAATTTATTCTTACGCATACGATTTCCTCATCTCATTCTTTTATTCTTCTATATAGTAACGTACTTTATCACTTTTGTGAAGACCAATGTTTGATGGATTTTACTTAAAGAAGCGTGCTTTTATAGAATCTGTTAGTTTTTGACAATACATAAAGAATCTTTCATTTTTAAGTGGTAATTTCGATTCGTTTTGGTATTCATCTTCAAATACAATGTTTAAACAAAACCCTAAGTATACAATACATGAGATTAAGTAAATGGCCAATAATAAGGTTACTAAAGCTGCTAAGGGTCCATAGATATCATTATAAGAAGTAAAGGTTTGTACAATGTTTACGAATAGGGCAGCCAATGCCATGATACAAATCGTTGAAAACATACCGCCAATCATACCAAATCCCCAGTTGCGTTTACGAAAGCTAAGGGTACGGTACAATCCAGTAAAAAATAAAAGCATAAAACTTGCGGATATCACGGGTAGAAACTTGGAAAAGCGAGTTGCGAGAAACACACCAACAATTAAAAAGGCGGTGGATAGAATAAACAACATAATGGATTTCACACGGATGGACCATTTCGGTACATCTACTTCCTCATGAGATGCGCTGATTAAGAGGAATGAGAATATACTACGAGAAGCTAGATAGAATGAAACACTGACGGTTACAATAAAGGAAACAATACTATAATCTTTATCGGAAAAGAACACAAAGATTTTATCCAATGTAGTGACACTGGTATCTGGTAAGAAGTTCACAACAAAATTCAAGATAATTTCGATTGGTAAATAAGCATATCGAAAAAGCATCGCAAACAACAACAAAGAGGGGGCGAGTGCCAACATCAAAGAAAACGATAACGAGTATCGAAAAAGACTTCCCTCAAAGGATGTAAATTCTTGATATATGTTCTTTAATTTATCCATAAAATCACCCATTCATAAGCTTTATTCACTGTTACGTATATAGTTTACCACCTTTTTGCAATCTTCACCAAGAATAAAGTAATAATATTTTCCAATTCTTCCCTGTTTGTATTGAGATAATTTTTTTGTTGTATCTTGTACATAATTTGCATAGGCTGAGGATAGTTTTTGTAATCGGTATCGAATGGAATCTTTGATCATAGAATCATATTGTTGATCTGCTTTAAAGAACGCTATCTCAACAAACTGCGCTTCTATTAAGGAGCTTTTAATTAAACAATCTTCTATTTTGGTCATATCCATATGATATTCTTGTTCCACTTTGCGTTTACTCCAAGCTTCTTCATTGAAAAGTCCCATTCTCCAATTATTTTTTTCTATTTGTTCTTCTATTCTTTCACTAAAACCTTCCATATCTAAGGTTCCTTCTTTGATAGAACCAAATGATGATTGACATCCACACAAAAAAAGACAAATACACATACACCATAGGATTTTCTTCATAACAACCCCTCCTTTCATCACTATATGAAAGTATAAGGAGAGTCATGCCTTAAAAATTCCAGAAAAAAAAGAGGCTGTAACGAAATAGACACATTTGGAAATTCAGATGATGCCTAGGAGGTTACGACCTCTTTTTTTCATATATATGAGTCATATAGGTTAAAATAAGCTTATTAAGCTTAAAAAAGGGTATAAGAAAAATACTTCTATTGTGGAAAACTTTAAGACTGTAGTTTTTGACGATTCTTTTTATTATGATATTTCATAAGATTGAACCCTATACACACCAATTGAAACTCCATTTCTACATTTTTAATGTTTCTTCTATGAAATCGGTCATATTGATTATTCTCTTTTATGACTCCAAATGCTCCTTCTGTTTGAATCGATCTCTGTACTCGATATTGTATCCCTTGTTCACTATCAAGGTTTTCTTTTGCTGTCTTTTCAAATTCTTCTAGGATTGGATTAACCGTGATACTCCGATCTCCTTTTGACTTTGTACATTCGTCCTTTCGTTCGCATTCACTACATTTCCCGCAACTATGCTTTTGGTTAATTCGCGGATACTTAGAGCGTTTATCCTCATGTTCTTCTTCGTATGTGAATACATGACCTGCTGGACATATTCTTTGACCATATTCGTTTTGTTCCCAATTTGCTTTGAGGTATTTTCTCTTTTGATACTTTGTTTCTTTTTCTTTACTGTACATTGTATATTTGATATACGCTTCTATATTATGTTCTAGACAATAAAAATAATTATCATAACTTCCATATCCTGCATCTGCCACAACCGTTTTTGGATATGATGCATACAATGCTCGATATCGTTCTAAAAACTTCATGAGCGTTTTCTGGTCTGCTCGATCCTGAAACACACATGCATAACTTATGTATTCATCACTTACAGAAATCTGTGCATTGTATCCTGCTTTAAAGATTCCTGTTTTCATGTAATAATCTTCTTTCATATGCATCATCGTCGCATCATGGTCTGTTTTTGAACAGCTATTTCTATCAGGTCCACATAGATTGATTCGTTCCATACAGTTTTCAAGAATACCTTTATATTTAATCAAATCATCATAAAGCCTTTGTAATGGTGTTTTATGCTTACCTTTTCCATAAACAAATTGTATTCCTTGTTTTTCAATTACCTTTGTAAGCTTGTCAATCAAAGACTGTATTTCTTCTGGTGTCCATTCATACATGCTAGCACATTCAATATACTCAGAAAGCTTTGAAATCATAAAATTTAATCGCATAAACGTTTTGTCTCTAGTCTTTATTGCGGTCTTCTTCCATATGAATGTAAACTTATTTGCGTTTGCTTCTATTTTTGTTCCATCGATATACATGACATCAGTGTCTACTATATCCAGTGAACAGATGGAAGTGAAAATGTCTTTAAATATGTTTTCAACTGAATCTTTCATATAGTGATTAATGAAACGTTGAATGGCCATATGAGAAGGTTGTTCTTCATTCATGAGATACATGAAGCGAATATCTGTTTTACATGCATGCAGGTATTTATTCCAATTGACTCCTTCCATCACTTTAAGAAAACTGAACACTGGATCTGAAGAATTTAACTTTTTTCCTAAATCTAGTGGTAAAATCATCTGTTGTGTAGTATAATCCATATTGTTGAGATACGGATAATTTGACTCTAACACATTGTTGTTTTCCATAGTTAAATTATACCAAAAAAACACGTCTTCCTCTTATGAGATTGACGTGTTTTTTTATGTTATGGCTGTTTCTTATTCGTTACAGCCTCTTAATCGTTTTGTGCCCATTCAGGAACTTCATTCCCTCTTCTTAGTAATACTGCTTTTTGGAATTCGGTCTGATTCAAGAATTCAAGAATATCGTTTTCTTCTTCTTCACTGCACCCAATCACTAATTTTACTTCACAATCTTTCTTTAAAATATCTGCACTTACTACAATCGATTGTACTAATGTAGATTTTTCACTACCTCTGAACACATCAATTGGAGATTGATCAGATCCCGTTGTATCGTTTAGATATCCATAGTCCACTGGGTATACAAGGTTACTGTATTTGTAGTGACTTGAATTTCTAGGACGATCTACCACCAATTTTGATGATAAAAACAGGGTATCTAGCTTCTGCCAGAAAAAAGCATTATTTTCGAATGAATTCATATTTGTTCCTCCTTTAGAATTTTACTATTACATGTTCTCTGCCAATGTCTTGTATGCATTTGCATCCAGCCATTGCCATTGTTTCCTTTAGTTCTAACTGTATTTTCTCCATATATGTCTTGATGCCATCACTTCCATCCCCAATCACAGCTTGTGATACAGGACGTCCAATCAATACACCATCGGCACCTAAGGCCAAAGCTTTAAATACATCATTTCCTGTACGAAATCCTCCATCAACAAACACTTTCATGCGTCCATTCACAGCTTGTACGATTTCTTCCAAGACTTCAATACCCGATAAGCAATCATCTAGTACACGTCCTCCATGATTAGAGACTATGATACCATCAACGCCTGCTTCTAGTGCTTTCATTGCACCTTTTACACTCAGGATACCTTTTAAAATAACTGGTACACTAGACATACGTTTTAATTCTTTTAACTCTTCTACATTTTTAAATCCAACTGGAGTAGCACTGTCTCTAAGGTTAATCAAACCACTCGCATCTATATCAGAAGCGATGGCAAGTGCATTTCCTTCAGCCGCAAGATCGATTCGCCATTTCATACCATCACCACTCCAAGGTTTGATCGTAGGAATGCCATATCCTTGATTCTCTTTCACAATTCTCATTGGACCACAAAATAATTCATCGTCCTTACCATCTCCTGTAAATGCCAACGTACCAGCTTGTAAACAACCTTCTACAAGTTGTTTCGTATACATTAAATCATCAAGGTCAGCTCCATAATTCTGCTTGATGCCACTGATTGGTGCCCCATACACAGGAAGTGAAACAGAATGACCAAAAAAATCTGCAGTTGTGGTAATCTCTGTATTATCACTGATTGTATCCATTGTAATAAAGATATTCTTTAACATATCCACATTTCGAACAAATGCGCTCCCACTCCCTTTACCACCAGGTCCAGGAGTTTCCCCTCGACATGCGGCGCCATTACAAACAGGACAGCATCTGCACTTTTCACAGCGCTGTTTTGCGCTCGCATACACCTCTTGCCAATTCTTCATTCTTACACATCACTTTCTAAAATAGCTATGTTAAAAACATACTTACCCATATATTATACTGTTTATGAAACAATTTATCAACACCTTAATTTATTTTCATAATATCTTTCATTTTTAATCATCATTTTGATACATGTATGTTTCATTTGTATAAAATAAGAGAATAAATGAGGTTCATCTATTCTCTTACTTCGTTCTTTAATTTGGTATACTCTTAGACATTTTCTTCTATAAAATTCCAAAATTCATCAGGATTTTCAGCATCATATCCTTCAGACTCCTTTTTCTCTTTTCCATTTTCAATAATGTAAATATGAGGAATCTTAGATGGGTTTGTGAGATGCTTCTCTAGCATATCGATATCACTATACAGTGTAGTCGTATCTTCTGATTTTAGTTCTACACGATAAAACGATACCCCTTGATCTGCAACGTTTTTCTTTAATTCTTCTTTCAAATCTTCACAGTGTGGACATGTATCTAAAGAAACGATGAGAACAAAGCTTTCTTTATTTTCAATTTTCTTAACAGCCTCACTTGCTGTAACTTCATAAACTTTTCCACCTTTTTCTTTTGTGGAAGAACATCCTGTTAACACAATAAGGCAACAGAAGAGTGTTAATGCTATTTTTTTCATGGGTTCACCTCTATTTTATGTTTGAATCTGCTTTATTATAACCTTATTATCTCCGTTATTCAACTTTTAATGCACGCATAGAATTTAAAACTGCTAATAAGGTAACCCCTACATCCGCAAAGACTCCCATCCACATATTTGCAAATCCAAATGCAGTAAAGATTAAGATAATTGCTTTTACACCGAGTGATATAATAATGTTTTGCCATAAGATACGCATTGTCTTTTTAGAGATGCTCATAGCAGTTGCTAAAGAAGAAGGATCATCTTTCATCAAGACCACATCTGCAGCTTCAATCGCAGCATCACTTCCGATACCACCCATGGCAACGCCAATATCCGCCCTAGCAAGTACAGGGGCATCATTGATACCATCCCCAACAAATGCTAATTTACGTTCTTCATCCATTTGTTCTAATAACATTTCGACTTTTTCTACTTTATCTACAGGCAATAATTGCATATAAACTTCATCAAGCCCCAATATAGAAGCTACATGTTCTCCTACCTCTTTACGGTCTCCACTTAACATCACAGTCTTAGAAACACCAAGTTTCTTTAAATCTTGAATTGCTTGTTTGCTTGTTTCTTTTACTACATCATCGATTAAAAGGTAACCCATATATACATGATCTTTCGCAACATGTACAATCGTTCCTGTTTCTTTGGTATCTTGAAATTCAATATGATTGGCTTTCATCAACTTATGATTTCCTACTAGGACAATGCTTCCATCTAGCTTCACTTGAATCCCCTGGCCAGCAATTTCTTCATATTGTGATAAACGTGTCGTATCAATTTCTTTTCCATATGCTTTCGCAATAGATAACGCAATTGGATGGGATGAATGACTTTCACCATATGCAGCTAACTGTAATACTTCTTCTTTTGTTGCGTCTTGTACATAGATGTCACGTAGTGCAAATACACCTTTGGTCAATGTTCCTGTTTTATCAAAAACAACGGTATCAATCTTATGCAAGGCTTCTAAATAATTTCCACCCTTAATCAAAATTCCTCTTTTACTCGCCGCACCAATTCCAGCAAACAATCCTAATGGAATAGATACAACAAGTGCACAAGGACAAGAAACTACAAGGAAGGTTAACGCACGATACAACCAATCATAAAACACAGCATCCTTTATAAATACCATTGGAAGTACGACTAATAAGACTGCCAACCCAACCACGACTGGAGTATAGATTCTCGCAAACTTTGTAATGAATTTTTCCATTGGTGCTTTTTTACTACTTGCATTCTCTACTAGTTCTAAAATACGAGATACGGTGGATTCTCCATACTCTTTTGTAACACGTACTTTTAAAACACTGTTCAAGTTTACTACACCTGCTAAGATTTCATCCCCTTCTTGAACATCCCTTGGCATTGACTCTCCTGTTAAAGCAGAAGTATCCATAGCACCAATACCTTCTATTACAACACCATCCATTGGCACACGTTCTCCTGGTTTCAATACGATGATATCACTTACTTTTAATTCTTGTGGATCTACAACCATCTCTTTTCCATCGACTAACTTATTGGCATGATCTGCTCGTATATTCATCAAGGAAGAAATGGAAGTACGAGATTTCTGAACTGCATAAGATTGAAACATTTCACCCACTTCATAAAAAATCATAACGGCTACTGCTTCTTTATAAGACTGTACAAAGAACGCACCTAAAGTCGCTACACTCATTAAGAAGTTTTCATCAAACACTTCTCCTCGTAAGATGTTTTTGATCGCAATATATACAACTCTTCCACCCGCAAAGATATAAGCGACAATAAAAATCCAAAGAGAATAACTTTCTTTCTCCAACATAATGGCGATAGCAAATAATAAAATCCCCATATATAAACGCCAGTTCTCATAGAATGAAAATAAGGAATGCTTCTTTTCTTCTACTGTTGTCTTCTCACGTTCTACACTTATGCCATCTTCCAAGGTAAGGACTGCCTTTGCAATCTTATCTAGACTATCTTTTTCAAGTGTATGATCTTTTAATTCAACAAATAGTACGCCATTGGAAAAGTTCAAGCTAGCATCTTTTACGTTTTCCATATGTGCAACATGTTGTTCTATTTTATGCGCACAATTTGCACAATCCAAACCTTTTATATAGAGCTTATGAGCTCCTGTCATCACACGCTCCTCGTGTTCTTCATGACTATGCCCACAACATTTTCCATGTTCATGTTGTTCATCATGGTCGCATGCACAGTGATCAGGATGATGTTCTTCGTGATCATGACCACACCCACAATGACTATGCTCATGATCGTGATGTTCTTTTTTATTCTTTGTAATATCCACTACGTTTACATCCGGTTCTAAAGCTATCACGATATCCTTAATTGCTTCTTCTACATCACCATCGAATGTAACATACATTTTCTTTTGCACAAAGTCTACACTTGACTGGTGTACGCCCTTTAATTTACCAACCTTTGATTCTATTTTCATTGCGCAATTTGCACAATCTAAATTTTCTAATAGATATACCTTTTCCATATATATCGCATCCTTTCTTCTTTTTCCAACAAACGAACAATTTACTCTAAAATATGAGATAATCCAGCATCATAGATTTTTTGGATATGTTCATCATCCAATGAATAAAAAATATTCTTTCCTTCTCTTCGGTATTTGATCAATCGACTCGCTCGCAATACACTCAATTGATGCGATACTGCGGATTGACTCATGTCTAGTAGACATGAAATATCACAAACACACAACTCCTCTTGAAACAATAAACTTAATATTTTTAGACGAGTAGGGTCTGAAAACATTTTAAATAATGTTCCTAGACGATTGTATTCATCTTCACTTCTCATCATCTTTTGTATACGTTCTACTACATCCTCATGTACGTTATGTTCGCCACATACTGGCATTTCTTTTGTCATCATCTTCGCCTCATTTCAACATATGAACATCTGTTCATACGTATTATATGACAACCCCCTCTAAATGTAAACTATTTAAATCATAAAAAAACAGAAATGAAAATATGTTCATAATTGAAAAAAAGAAGTCACTGCGTAGGTTCCCTTCAATTGCTTTTTGTTGTCACCATTGTAATATCGCCTTGGAAAACACATGTCATTTCAATATGTATATATGAGTAAAAGCACACCCTTTCGTATTATCGCAAGGATGTGCTTTTACCTATATTACTATTGTTTATTGTGTAATTCGATGAGTTCTAAAATTAAGATTTTAAAGCTTTCTGCACTCATCAGTTGATCTTCTGCATGTACCAATAATAAGGATACTTGGCATGCTTCTCCATTTGCTTCTTTTGCGATGAGTTCTCCATGGACTTTATGTCCTTCAAGGAATGCTTCATCACCTTGTTGAATACACTGGTTCATTTCATCTATATGTCCAACTTTTGCCTCTTGTAGTGCTTCTATATAGAAACTTCTTGCACTACCTGCAGCACTAATCAATTGGAAACATAACAATTCCATACCTTCCATTATTCAACCAACTTTCTAGCTTGTTCGATTACTGCAGCTCCATTCATTGTTCCATATGCTGAAGGTTCAATTGATACACATGGAATATTAGGGCATTCTTTTTGTACTTTCGCTAGCGCGAATCTTACTTGTGGTCCTAATAGAATAACATCTGCATCTTTCGCAACAACAGACGCTGAAGATATAGGATGTGCTTGAATTGTACAAGCAAAACCACTATTATCTGCTGCTTCCTTCATTTTGTTCACCAGAAGACTTGTGGACATTCCGGCATTGCATAAAAGTATTATTTTTTTCATTTGCACTCCTCTTCTTTCTTTTTCTTTCCTAATCTAGTTGTAGCGAATACAATTATGAGACATAAACCCGCCGCAGCGAAAAGACTACCATATGTTTTCATAATTGAGGGTTTCTCATATTTAGAAGGTTGTTTCTTTTGTAGAGACAACCATTCAAAGATACTTACTTCTTTACCATCAACTGTTACACTTTTTCCATCAAAATCAGTTTTTGGATCATTCTTCAATGTGTAAACCCAAGAGAAATGACTGTCATAAGTATAAGGTGTCTTTCCATCTTCCAACATATATCTCTCATCTATGACTTCATCATACATCGTATAATGAACATTGCTAGCTCCTGCTTCTTTCAATCTTTTGTATAAAGGAATATCTGTTTTATCAACAGGGGCAAGTTCATCGTATACGGCATGTGTAAACCAAATAGGCATATGACGAATTTTCATAATATCTTCTTCACTAATAAATGTATCTGATAAGGCTTCACAAATTGGGAATGCTGCCGCAAAATATTCTGGATAATCAATCACCATACGCATGGTCATATATCCACCATTACTACAACCTCCAATATAAATGCGTTCCATATCAATATCTGGATGTTTTTCTACATATGCTTCAATCAGTGACATCAGGGCACTTGTATACATACTACTACCATCATTGGTCATATTTCCATCGCCTTGATTCAACCAAAATGTTGGCGTTTGTGGGGCTAATACATAAGCTCCATTATAGTAAGATTGGATTTCATCCTCTACAAGATTTGTAACATTGTTGCCTAACAGTACGAGATTTGGGTCTGTTCCACCTTCTCCCATTCCATGCAGCCAAATAATCAAAGGTGTTTTTTCTTGTTTCTTTTCTGGTTCATAAGATGCATAAGTCAACTCGATATCTTCAAATACTTCATCTTTATAGACATGTGTTCCTATATCAAATTCATCTGCACCTAAACGAAATTCTTTGCCCTTCTTTGTCCAAGTAGTTCCATCTTTTGATGAAATTTTCAATTCCATTTCTGCCCATGAGTTTGCGAATGCTTCATAGTCAAAATAGAATGGGGATAAATACTCATAAGTAGGATGAATCTCAAACTCTAAAGTCAAATGGTCTTTCTTTGTATCCATTCCTTTTTCATCTGAAACGTAAACCTTTTGAATGGTGGCATCTTTTTCATCCCAAACCATATCTTTGCCTTCTACATGTCCTTTTTTAATAGAGACTGCATAGTCTTGTGCAAGTAGTGTCGAGGAATCTTCATAGGGCAATGTTACTTTTGTAATCATTGGTCCCCAGTCTTCTCCTTCAATCACTACATTATATGTGTTTTCTTCTTGCTCTTTAGCATGTGTTATAGTGGGTGTAAATCCCAATAACAATGCTAAACATGCAACTACTATTTTTTTCATAATTCAACCTTTCTATAGTATTTCAGCATTACTCTCTATGACGTTGCGATACCAAAGGAAGCTATCTTTTTTAATCCTTCTTCTTGTGCCAATTCCTTCATCATCCAAGTCTACATAGATCATTCCATAGCGTTTGGACATTTCTCCACTGCTTGCACTTATCAAATCTAGACAGCTCCATAACGTGTATCCTAACACTGGAATTTGATCTTCAAGTATGGCAAGTTTCATTTGTTGTATATGATCTCTTAAATAGGAAATGCGTACATCATCATGGATCTTATCTTCTTTCATTTCATCTCGCATTCCTAACCCATTTTCGACTATAAACAAAGGAATGTGATAACGTTCATATAACGTATTCAAGGAAATGCGCAAGCCTACAGGATCAATTTGCCAACCCCATTCACTGCTTTCTAAGAATGGATTATATCCACCTTCGGACATATTCCCCTTTACTTTTTCATTGCTTGTGGTCCATGACATATAGTAACTAAATGCCATAAAATCAACGCAACCTTCTTTCAATATTTTTTCATCGTGTTCTTCCAATTGTATTTGAACATCAATGCTACGTAAATACTGTAAAGATTTCTGAGAATACATCCCTCGTATTTGTACATCTGAGAAATAGAAGGATGCTTCGTCTTCTCTCATTGCCTCTAAGATATGAATTGGATTAGTATCATGAGGATACGTTGGTCCATACATCAACATCATTCCAATTTTCATATGTGGATACATCATATGCGCATACTTTGTTACTTCTGCACTTGCGATGAGTTGATGATGTGCCATTTGCATAATCTCTTGCATATCCTTTGTTTCTATACCACTTGTCATATATGGTTTATACGTAATGATATTTATTTCATTAAAGGTAATCCAATAACTTACTCGTTTGCTATATCGATCAAACAAAGTTTTACAATAACGTTTATAAAACGTTATCATATCTCTGTTTTTCCAAGAACCATAGGTATTTACTAGGTGTAAAGGTATTTCAAAATGAGAAATGGTTACCATAGGTGTGATACCGTAACGTTCTAGTTCATCTAGTACATGATCATAAAACTGTAATCCTTCTTCATTAGGACTTTCTTCATCCCCATGAGGATATATTCTTGACCAATTGATGGAAAATCTAAAGCATTTCATACCCATCTCTGCGCATAAAGCAATATCCTCTTTGTAATGATGGTAAAAGTCAATGGCATCATGTGTTGGATAATAGTAATTAGAATCAATTTCCTTACATATTTTTCTTTCTTTTGTAACTTTGTGGATCCCTAACATATCCATTGTATTTAAACCTTTTCCATGCGTATCATAAGCACCTTCGCTTTGATGAGCAGATATCGCACATCCCCAAAGAAACTTATCCGATAGTTTCATGTTCATTCTCACTCACAGCATTCGCAAGTTCTTCTTCTAAAGCCTTTTTGTCTGCTATTTTAAAGAATGGTAGATATAACAATGTTAATACAACGATAACTACAACCATAACTATTGCGAATGCGATTCCTCCATAAATAAATTGTTGTGCAACAGGTGGCATTACCCATGGAAGTTCGATTGTAGGATCCATATAATTCAAGAAACCTGTTGAATAGAATAGATGAATGACTGCCCCTGATACTGCCACAGAAGATACCAATGGAATAAAGAAGATTGGATTTAACATAATTGGAACACCGAAAATAATTGGTTCATTGATATTGAAAACACTTGGAATTAATACCAATTTGCGTAATGCTTTGAACTTCTCTGATTTTGCGCGTATCATATTGATCGCAAGTCCAATGGTGTTTCCTGTTCCTCCAACCATAATAATGCTTAACATAAACATAAACTCTAAATAAGGTTGTGTTTGACCAGCTAAGAATGCATTGATGTTGTATACAAAGATTGGTGCTGTAACTGCATAGAACAAATTGATGATTGCGGCTGGATGAATTCCAAAGAACCATAACAAGTTCGCAAATGTAAAGATAATAATAACAGATAATGGAGATGAACCCACGGCTGTAATAGGCGCTGTAATCAAGGTGTTCACAAAGGTCATGGCATCATGGTATGGTGTGAAGGCAAACCCTGCTTTGATAATGAATGCTAATATGAAGATAATCATAGCCACGAATGTTGGGCTTAAAGAATCCGCTACCATTGGTGGAACGGAAGATGGAAGTTTGATCACAAGAGTATTCTTGTTCATCAAGTATCCATAAAATTTTGTTACTAATAAACTTACCAGCATCCCAACAAATATACCATCACTACCGATACTAGAAGTTTTGATCATAGTACTTGGTTCCATACCGAAATTCACTTGATGTTGTGGAACTAAGATTAAGAAGAATGCTAAACTTAGAATAATCGCAGTAATAGGATTGATTTCTTCTATTTTTGCGGTTTCATAAGCGATTGTTACAACGATATAAATAGCATACAATCCACTTGTAATATTGATGAAATCTTGAATAATTTGTGTTAAACCTAAATCCTGTAATAAAGATTGCCAAGGGGCATAAGGAAAGTTACCTATAATGGCAATAAATGCGATACCTAATGAAACTGGCAATACTGCCATCATCCCATTGGTAAGAGATTGAATGGTTTTATTCTCTGACATCTTCTGTGCCAATGGTCCAACCATCTTTTCTAAAAAGCTTTGAAATTTTGTAAACATATACTGTTCCTCCTGACTTCATGCACATTATAAACCTTAAAGTAACTTTAATGTAAAGCGGTTTCATGTATTTTTTTATATTTTTTTTGTTATACTATATTTGGTGATGATTTTATGAAAACATATTCTTTAAAAGAAGTATCTAAAATGCTTGATATTCCTAAGTCAACTTTACGTTATTGGGAAAAAGAAGGTCTTATCCGTTCCAAAAGAAATGAACAAAACGAATATCGTGAATATACAACAGAAGAGTTGGTTGTGATTGGTGATATCGCTTTTTACCGTAGTTTACAACTTCCAATCAAAGCTTTAAAAAACTTGTATCTTCAATCTGTTCCGGAAAAGCATCAACTTCTAACGCAATCTTATGATGCAATTGAAGCACAAATACAAGCACTGTATTCTATACAAGAAAAAATATCTCGACGTATTGAATCCATTAAACTCTACGACTCTTTAACAACAGAAAGCATGATAGATGCGCCTATTCCCTTCTCGCAAATCCAGCATCTTCATATGGAAAAACACGATACAGTTCAAGCATACTTAAACGATCAAAATCTTTTAGCAATCGTATTTGATGAACAACATCTTCATTTAAACCACTATGGACTAACGCAACAACAAGTATGCGAGGATTCGAATATTTTATGGACAAAAAATAAGAACGCTACATATATTCCTTGCCTTATTAGAGTCAAAGATCGAATGGTTATGAAAGAAGACATTCAACCTATCCTTGATGATTTGCATACTCAACAAAAATGCATTGGTTCAATCATCGGAAGATATTTAATCACAGATACAGAAATTGATTTTTTCCAATCTTGGATAGAAGTATTACCATCAACCAAATAAGTATAAATATCTATGTTTATTTTATCATTGTTTTCATATATCGAATATTTAATTTTATGTATACGAAAAAGGCCTTGTACAATTCAAGATTGTATAAGACCTTCTTATTTATACTTTTTTGTTCCTCCTTCGAAATCGATACACACAAATCATTCCTACAATCACAATACCCGCAATCATCCACAACATAGGAGCTTTTACATAAATATCTTTCTCTAATGTTGTAAGGAAGATGATACCAGTACAGTATACCCATAGCCATATAAGTGCAAGTTTATATATAAGTTTCCTTTTACATTTTACAAGTCCAAACAATGGCACAATTCCACTTACTCCAACAAGTAAATATAAATACCGTTTACAAACTGCCATAGTTTCTATAGCAACTTCACGATTTCCATATCCCCCATCCAGTTGGTTAGGGATAAACTGTAAATTCATTAGAGAAAAGTATTGATATATAATCGTTGCGATGATCATTAGAAAGACAACTGCACACAGCACATAACAAACTCTTTTTACATTACGTTCTGTGGAATCCTGTAACTGGTTAAAACAGCCACTACCATCTTTTTTGTTTATCCTTATTCCATACCATGCAATTTCATAATGTTGAATGCTATAGTTTTTCATCAAATGGTAAAGAACTAGGATACTTACAAGCGCACCAATATAACCAAATATATAAATGAGAACAGTATTGTCAATCATCTCCATAGAATCACCTAAAATATCTGAGCCATAATTTATCATATTGAAGTTAAAAAATAACCCTTGTAGAGAAAATCCACTTTGTTTCAAGAGATACCATATCATTGTGATTGTTTGAAACAGGGATACCACTGGGAAATATAACATCACTGCATCAAAGCGAATAAGACTAGGTAACTTCTCTTTATTTGTATGATGAATCATTAAATAACAAGATGCCCATAGTCCTGCCAACAATATAAAGAATGATAAGATAAAAGGCACACTAAGCTTACCTAAAATATAATAGAACAACAATGATAATGCAGCTACTCCATATGGTATATATTTCTGTATATCACTTTTCTTAATATCTGTATAGCTAACGTGTTCACTTAACAATTCATCACAGCTAATACCAAGTGCTTCACTCAAGGGTTTTAATAACATGATGTCAGGAAATCCTTCTCCCGTTTCCCAACGACTGATTGCCTTATTTGTAACATGTAATCTATCCGCAAGTTGTTGTTGAGTCAATCCTTGTTTCTTTCGTAATTCCATTACTTTATTCGCAAATATAAATTTATCCATATACACACCCTCTTTCTATTTCTATTATATAGGAAGATACACAAAGTACCTACCTACAACTCATAGATATGTTCTACGCATCATAGATTATTAAAAACAATCATGATTACTTTGCATAATACAAAATTGTTTTCATGATTGCATAGGTTGCATTCTTTAATTTTTCTGGTGCATTTGCTAGTGCTTGTTGAAAAGTCATTGCACGATCCGCAATACTATAGATTCCAATGAACCCTAAATCATATAAATTCTGATACCCGATACCCAATGCCCCACTAATACAAACACATGGTTTCTCATGTTTTTTTGCCATATTCAAAATACCAACAGGAACTTTTCCAAACATAGTCTGTTGATCACTTTGTCCCTCTCCTGTGATTAACAAATCACAGTCTTTGATTTGTTCTTCCATATCACTATAGCTCAATAACAATTCAATCCCTGGATGCATAGTCGCATGCAACAAGCCTATCAGCACTGCGCCAATACCACCAGCGGCACCTCCACCTTCAAAAGAATTAATGTCTATATTTGTATAACGTTGAATTTGAAAACGATAATTTTCCATTCCTTGATCAATTTTCTTTAGTTGATTTGGAAAGAATCCTTTTTGTTTACCAAATATATAGGTTGCACCTTCTTCACCTAATAGGTGATTTTTCACATCACATGCCGCAATCAACTCAATATCTTTCAAGTCATTCAATCGATGAAAATCAATGTATCGTATCTTTTCAAGATTGATTGCCTGTGGAGATAAGTATTTATGGTTCATATCATAAAATCTAGCACCTAGACTTTGTAAAAGTCCCATACCACCATCATTGGTAGCACTACCTCCTAATCCTATAATAATCTTCTTACAACCTTTTTCCACTGCGTCTAACAAAACAGTACCTACTCCATAACTGCTCGCAAAAAAAGGTGTGCGCTTTTCTCGCTCATACATGTTTAAACCAATAATATTGGCAACTTCTATGACAGCAGTTTGACCATCCTCAATGATTGTGTATTCGCTTTTAATTTTCTTTCCGTATGCATCTGTGGTATTTACTGGCTGTTTTACTCCATGCATTGTTTCATAAAATGCTTCTACGGTTCCTTCTCCGCCATCTGCGATGACATAGGAAAGGGTTTCAATCGTAGGATCTACTTCATGGATTCCATCTTCTATCTGCATAGCGACATCCTTGGATGTCATACAGCCCTTGTAAGAGTCACAAGCAATGATAACCTTCATTTAATCACTCCTATACTGGGCAATATATTCTTGCGTACATTTTACCACATCTTTGTTCAAAATTAAAATAGAAAGTAAATTAGGGATTGCCATAAAGCCATTTAACGTATCCGCAACGTTCCAAACAAAGTTTAAATCTAGCTGTGGACCAATGATTAACAACGCTAAAAATATGAATTGATAGACATGTAACATCCATTTCCCAGTAAATAAATAACGGATACATTCACTTGCATAATAGTACCAACCAACAATGGATGGAATCGCAAATGATAAGATAGAAATCGCAAAAAGGATCCCACCAATGGAACCAAATCCTTGTTCAAAACATTGAATGGTGAGGGCCACTCCATCATACCCACTCTCATATAGACCACTCGTTAAAATCATAAATCCTGTAAGTACACATACCACAATTGTATCGAAGAATACTTCAAAGATTCCCCAAAACCCTTGTTCTACAGGATGCACATCAGCAACAGCTGCATGTGATATAGGAGAACTTCCCATACCAGCCTCGTTGGAAAAAACACCTCGTGCAATCCCATAATGAATCGCACGACTAATCGCAAACCCTCCTACGCCTCCTACTCCTGATGAAAGATTCCAAGCATCTTCCCATATCAAACAACAAACAGAAATAATTTTATCCCCATTGATTGCGATCAAATATATGCACGCAGCTATATATACGATAGAGATTAGGGGAATCATTATTTCATTAAAGCGCATAATCGCATTGCCTTTTCCAAATATCACCAACGCAACAACAACCGCAATCATAAGACCTACAAGCAAGGTAGGTACATCAAGATATGCTTGTATGGATTCCATGATGGTATTGGCAGGCGTTACATTGCCAATACCAAAAGAGGCAAAGATACAAAATAACGCAAAGAGAATTCCCAAAAAAGGTAATCGACATCCTTTTTCTAAGGTTGTCATCGGTCCCCCTAAATATCCTTCTGGCGTTTTTTCTCGATAGATGATCGCAAGCACCACTTCCCCATATTTGGTCATCATACCTAGAATCGCACTGATACACATCCAAAACAAAGCCCCAGAACCACCCATTGTTATGGCAGTCGCAACTCCCACAATACTTCCCACACCAAGAGTTCCTGCTAATGCGGTAGACACCGCTTGAAAGGAAGTCACTCCTACTTTATGAGATTTCTTCCCTAACGAACCCAATGTCTTTTTTATGATCAAACGCATATGACAAAATGGAAGAAACCGTGTTCTTATCATCAACAACGCCCCAATGAACAATAAAAACAAAATCATATATTTTCCCCATACGAAAGAATTTGCTACCTCATTCATATATATTAACTTATCCATTATATACCTCCATTACACTACTATATTCTTTTCTTCTATGGAATAATTCCAAGTCACAAAAAATGGGTGTATAATAAATATAGAAAGAGGTGTTTTCAAATGAGAGTTTTATGTATTATGAGTGATGGCTTTGAGGAATTAGAGGCAGTAGGTACCATTGCCCTATTGAGAAGAGCAGGTATTGAAATCGATGTATATGCAATCGATAATGTACAGGCAACTGGACGTTTAGATATCACTTTAAGCAATTTGCATTCTTTAACAAATGTGGATACTTCGCAATATGGCATGTTGTTTTTGCCAGGAGGCCCTCACTATCAATGTTTAGAGTCAAATGAACAAGTAATGGATATCCTTCGTGAATTCATAGAAAAAGATAAAATGGTCGCTGCGATTTGTGCTGCCCCTACCATACTTGGTAGAGCTGGTTACCTAAAAGGTAAGAACTATACATGCTTTACATCTATGAACGAAGATTTCCAAGGAACATATATTGATACATACGCTGTAAGTGATGGGAACCTAATTACAGGAAGATCTGCAGCGGCAGTTATAGACTTTGCATTCCTTATAATCGAAAAACTAGCTGGCCAAAAAGTATGTAAGAAGATAAAAGAATCTATCTACTACTAAAGCACAGATAAAGGAGGTTCCACCATGGAGGAATCAAATTACCAACAGTTTAAAACTGATTTAAAAGATGCACGCTTTCAAGATCTTGAAAAAGAAAAAACGCTCTGCCTTCAGCTTTTGGATGACTCCCGTAAAAATCAGGATTATGAAGGGATTTACATTGCTTATGTATATCTTTTGGACTACTCTGTCGCCAAACGTGATAACAAAGACTGTCATAAATACATGTATGAAGCATTAGCTCATAAAGTGGAACATAATAAAGAAGAGACTTCCCAGTTATATATGCTATGTGGAATCTATTACAATATGATGTCCGATTATCATACTGCCATAAGTTATTATTGCCAGTCATTACATATATGTGAGGAAATTAATCATTATGAACGCAAAGCTGGACTTTTAAATAATATCGCTCTTGTCTTTCAACAATGCGAAGATTATCATGAAGCACTTCACTATTATATTGAATCCTATGAACTAATGACTCAATATGCGACCCATTTCCTTCGTCGTAATTCAACCATTATCCTTGCTAATATTATTACATGTTACGTAGAGACACATAATCTAACGGATGCGAAAAAGTATTTAAAGATAATGGAAGAAGTAAGTATCTATCCTGCCATGTATTGGGGCCTAGAGGCAATCGTTTTTCATATGCAAGGAAATGATAAGGAAGCTTTAGCATCCATTGAAAAAACGATGCAAGTTTTAGAGAAAGAATCCATGGAAGCACATCTGATGTATACCATTTACGAAGACATCTTACTTCTCATGATGACCATCGGCACAAAAGAACAGGCAATACACGCAATGAAGACTTTCGCATCGATATGTAAAATTGAAAATACAGAAGAAAACCTTTTCTTATTGAAATACTATATAAAGTATACTGAGAAATTCACTAGTGAACATGATTTAGCAGAATTATATCACAAGTATTATATCGTTAATGAAGAATGCGAAAAACGTATGAAAAAAGATAAAGCGGACTCTTATCGTGATCAACTCTTATTGGATAAGATGATGAAGATAAACAGTAGCCTTCAATTAAGTGCTACCTACGATAGTGTTACTAGTTTAAAAAATAGAAATTCTTTTGAACAAGATATGAAAGAACTTCTCAATAATAATAACGTTCATACCATAAGTATCCTCATGTGTGATATTGATAATTTCAAGGAGTGTAACGATACATTGGGCCATTTATATGGAGATGAGGCTTTACATACACTCGGAGAAATTTTAATAGAAAAAGCAGATCATGAAATTATACCTTATCGTTACGGAGGAGACGAATTTCTATGTGTGGCGATTAACAAAGAAGACGAACAAATACAGTCTTACATCAATGAAATTTATCATGCACTAGAAGATACAAAGATTGAAATTTCTATAGGGTGTGCGTCTATGCCTCGTATAGAATTAAACACACACTACAAAAACTTACTTAGTAAAGCTGATGAAGCTCTATACCTTGCCAAAAGAAATGGTAAAAATCGCTTTGAACGCAAAATTTAACCCTTAGGAATCTATTATGGATTCCTTTTTTTCATTTTTTACTTTCTTTCCATATCCCTAAAAAACAGATTGTGTTATAATTAACAAGCAAATAGAAAGAAGGTGTAGGTCATGTCTCCAGAGCCCGCGGGTCAACATATCATTCAAAATCAATTTACAGGAGACTACCTACGTTATCTCCTGTAAAAAGGAGGTAAAAATATGCTTGAATTTTACAAGACCTTTGATAATGTCACAAAAAAAATAGAAGAGCCACAACATGGTTGTTGGATCAACGCAGTTTCCCCTACTACGGAAGAAATCGATTATCTTATCAATGATATTGGCATCGTGCCAGAGTTTATCAAATCTTCACTGGATGAAGAAGAAAGCTCACATATTGATTATGATGATGATGTGAATCAAACATTGGTAATTGTCGATTATCCTAGTGCAGAAGAAGATGATAATATTACAGAAAATACCTTATTATATACCACACTTCCAATTGGTGTTGTGATTATGAAAGGGTATATTATAACAATTTCCTTATACGACAACCTTAGCATAGAAGATATGGCAAGAGGTAGAGTTCGTGGAATGAACACCGATATGAAAACTAGATTTTTATTATTATTGTTGTTACGCATTTCTCAACGCTTCTTGATTTATCTACGTCAAATTGACCGTATATCTTCTCGTACAGAACATTTGTTACATCAATCCATGAGAAACAAAGAATTGATTCAAATGTTAGGATTAGAAAAATCACTCGTTTATTTCTCTACTTCATTAAAAACAGATGAAGTTACGTTGAATAAAATTAGTCGAGGACGTTTGATAAAACTATATGAAGAAGATCAGGATTTATTAGAAGATGTATTAATTGAAATCCATCAGGCGATTGAGATGTGTAATATTTATTCTAATATATTATCTGGAACTATGGATGCTTTTGCCTCTGTTATTTCCAATAACCTTAACATCGTAATGAAAATCTTAACGGCCATTACCATCGTTATGGCGATTCCTAATATTATCTTTAGTTTCTATGGTATGAATGTTGCAGGACTTCCTATTCCGCAATGGTGGTTTCCAACAATCGTTGCTGTGATTGCTATGTTTATTGCAACTTGGATTTTCAAGAAAAAAGATATGTTTCATTAACGTATGATGAGATTCATACGTTTTTTTATATTATAAAACCAGGCAGACTTGCCTGGCTCTTTATTTTACTTCTTCTACATCAAGGATTTCTTGTTCCTCATTTTTAACCATATCATATCCCTTACTACTAAATTCTTTCACAATCTTCTTGTAATATATAACCGTATAGAAATTTGAGATTGCATCTAGAATCAATAAGAAACTAAAATAATTATGTAAGAAGCCTTCTTCCATATCGACTAATATTAACACCATACCAAGAAGTAATGGTACCACTGCCAACAATGCATTTACTTTCCATTGACTATTTTGTAAACGGAATAGATTCATAGAATATTGTAGACGAAGGGTACTATCTAGTACGATCAGTCCACTGATGACAATAGGATAATTATCCACAATAACATCAGGCTTACTGGCAACAATCAATCCTGCAATCGCATATAGAATACCAAACGCAAAACTATACTCATTGGGTTTCATATACTCTTTCTTGAAGAAATACACCAAGATTTGAAATAATCCTACAAGCGCTAATAAAATACCCGCAATCATAAAGAAGTTCAAGAACTGATCTCTTGTAATCATATAGGATAAAATAGAAAATATAACATAGAAAATAGATAATACAAGCAACTTCCAATTTTCGATTTTCAAACTCATAAACATCCTCCTCGTAAAGTTTCATAGCTACGCTTATTATAACAAACTTTATAGAAGTTATGTGAAATTATTCAATCAATTCCTACAAGATAAGCTATTTCTACTTCCTTTTCTTTTCCATGTACTTCTTTATAAAAGATGATATCCATTGGACAATGCTCACTACAACAATAGGTTGTATAAGGAAGATACTCGTGATATATGGCATATGCTATGGGCTCCATGGAATTTTTCGGATTTGCGTAGAAGCGAAAACGAAGATAACGAGATGCGGGAATATCCTTTATATAAAACATTGAATTCTGAAGTTCTTCTTGTATTTGTATCCCTGTGAAATAGAGGAATGAAGGTTGTGTTGTATCAAAGTTCGCGTTTGTATAATCATTGATACCAACATAAAAATCTGTATTTACTCTAGTTCTAATATTATCTTTATACTTATGTAAATTATGATGGCATTTTCTGATCACTTGAAAACCTTTTGCGCAATCCCCTTGAAATCCAGCGAATTTTAAGGCCCCCAGCTCCACGACATCTATTTCATAGGAGGTTGGTAATGTTGTTGGATTTGATAAGGTAAGTGGCATTTGTACTTTAAAACCGCTCCCTTTTTTTCGATAATTAGCAGGAGTTTTATGATACAATCCTTTGAATGCTTTATGGAATGCTTGTTGGGATTCATATCCTGCTTGTAAGGCGATTTCTATAATACTCATATCACTTTGTACCAAGAAATACGCGGCTTCACTCAATCTTCTTCTAACGATATATGTATGGATACTCATTTCAAATGCTCCCGTAAATAGTTTATGTAAGTGATAGGTGGAATACCCCACTTGTTTCGCTAGCTCTTCTATGGTGAGAGGTTTATATAGATGTTCTTCTATATAAGATAATAATGAATGTATACATTCTTGATTTTTCATAGGACACCTCTTTTCAACTACTATTGTATCAGAAAATTATGTATCATTTTTCATCAAAGGTGTTATTCTACAAAGAAAAAAGCCGAATCATCGGCTATAGTTTTTCAATTGGTTTACGCTCTGCTTTAAGATTATGCGTTTTATTACTACGTTTTTCTAGCTCTGCGTTTACATCTTCTAACGTAATTCCCTTTTCTACCATAAGGACTGTTAAATGATACAACAAATCTCCAATTTCATTCACTTGGTCTTCTTTGGTTTGTGTAAGTGAGGCGATTACGACTTCTGTACACTCCTCACCAACCTTTTTCAGTATTTTATCCAAACCTTTTTCAAACAGATAAGATGTATAGGAACCCTCTTCACCATTTATTTTACGATCTAAAATCGTTTCATATAATACATCTAGTTCTCGCATACTTCTTCTCCCTCCATATTACGGTAGAAACATGTAATATGGCCTGTATGACAGGCAGCTCCTACTTGTTCTACTTTTAATAAGATTGTATCGTTATCACAATCTACACGAATGTCTTTTACATATTGATAATGTCCACTTGTTTCACCTTTGATCCATAATCGATTTCGACTGCGACTATAATAGGTCGCTTTTTTTGTTTGTATGGTCATATCCAAACTGAGTTTAGACATATAGGCTAACATAAGCACTTCATTGCTTTGGTAATCTTGTACAATGACTGGAACTAGTCCATTCCCTTTTTTAAAATTTATTTCTATCATAAACGTACTGGTACTCCCTTCTCTTGGAGATACTTCTTCACTTCTTGTATGGTAACCTCTCCATAATGAAACATACTAGCCGCCAAAGCCGCATCACTTGCCTCTTGTTCAAATACATCTGCGAAGTGTTGTAATGTACCACATCCTCCACTTGCAATTACAGGGACATCCACCATGTCTCGAACCACTTTACACAGTTCAATATCAAAGCCTTGTTTGGTTCCATCGGCATTCATACTTGTTAGTAGAATTTCGCCAGCCCCCAACGCAACTCCTTCTTTAATCCACGCAAGTACATCCATACCTGTATCTAAACGTCCACCATTGATAAAGACATTCCAACCACTTCCATCTTCACGTTTTTTTCCATCGACTGCTAGAACGATACACTGGGAGCCAAACATATCTGCACCTTCTTTGATCAATTCCTTATTGTGTACAGCAGCGGAGTTTAAGGATACTTTATCCGCACCAGCCAACAACATCTTTCGAATATCCTCAACGCTACGAATTCCTCCACCTACCGTAAAGGGTATGAAGATTTCTTTCGCAACGGCATTCACAACTTTTACCATCGTATCTCGTTGTTCATGCGTAGCAGTAATATCTAGAAATACAAGTTCATCAGCTCCTTGTTCATAATACGATTTTGCTAAATCTACAGGGTCACCAACTTCTTTTAATCCAACGAAATTGATACCTTTTACAACTTTTCCATCCTTCACATCAAGACAGGGAATAATTCGTTTTGTATGCATACTAATCCTCCCTACAAGTTTGAATTGCTTCAGGAAGAGAAAGTGTTTTCGCATACATTGCTTTTCCTGTAATGGCACCATAAATATCCAGTTGTTTTAATAACTTAATATGATGAATGTCTTTAATACCACCAGAGGCAACAATGTTCATAGAAACCTCTTGTTTTAGATTACGTAGCATTTCTACATTGGGTCCCATCATCGTACCATCTTTTGAAATATCAGTAACTATAATGGTAGAAACACCCATAGCTTCCAATTCTTTCGCGAACGATACATATTCCTTTTCACTGCTTGCTAACCAACCACGTCCATAGGCGTAGCCATCTTTACAATCGATTCCAACCGCAATCTTATCACCATATTTTTCAATCGCTGCTTTTAAGAAACTTTGATCTTCGATTGCCGCAGTTCCAAGAATTACACGTGCAATTCCTTGTTCGATATAGAAATCTACATCTTCCATAGAACGGATACCTCCACCAACTTCCACCGGAATGGATAGTTTCTTTGCGACTTCCACAATACATGCTTGGTTTACTTTTTTCCCTTCTTTAGCTCCATCCAAATCTACCATATGTAGATAGTCAGCGCCTTCTGCTTCAAAGGTTTTCGCAATCTCTAAAATGCTCTCTCCTACACATTCTTGTTTTGCGTAGTCTCCTTGGTATAAACGTACTGGCTTTTGATCCAAGATATCAATCGCAGGTAAAATTATCATACAAACTCCTCCTTAAAATAGGTTAAGATGGAAAGTCCATCCTCTCCACTTTTTTCAGGATGAAACTGTGCACCTAATATATTATCTTTACGTAGTAACCCTGGTATCTTTAAAGAACCATAATGTGAATATCCCAATACATGTGCATCTACATACCCTTGTACAACATAAGAATGTACATAATACATAAATGGCGATGTGGACATTCTATCAAAGATAGGATGGTACATATTTGCTTCTAATAAATTCCAGCCAATATGTGGAATCTTTACCTCTGTATCTTCCATTTTTTCAATTCGTCCAGGTAAAAATCCAAGTCCTTTTGTAAGTTGTATTTCATCACTCTCTTCAAAAAGAGCTTGCATCCCCAAACAGATACCTAATAAAGGTTTCTTTTTTTCAATGACTTCCTTATGAAGTACCTCTATCAAACCATGTGCTTCTAAGTTCTTCATACAATCTGGAAATGCGCCAACGCCTGGAAGAATTAACTTATCGGCTTCTTCTAAAACTTTGGGATCGTTTGTTAATACACAAGGTGCACCAATCTTTTCTAATGCATTGATCACACTGTGTAAGTTTCCCATCCCATAATCAATCACCGCAATCATTATAGTACGCCTTTCGTACTAGGCAGTTCATCGGAAGTAATCGCAATCGCTTGTTTCCATGCACGCCCAAAAGCTTTAAAAATAGCTTCAACTTTATGATGATCGTTAGTTCCATAGGATACATTTACATGTAAGGTAATTCCTGCTTGAAAGGCAACCGCACGAAGAAATTCTTCTACCATTTCACAAGAGAGGGTTCCAATTTGTTCACGCTTCAATTCACAGTTGTACACAAGGAAACTTCTACCACTTATATCTAAGGATACATTTGCCAAAGTTTCATCCATTACTAAATTCATAGAACCGTATCGTTCGATTCCTTTTTTATCACCCAACGCTTCCTTTAAGCATTCACCCAAAAGAATTCCACAGTCTTCTACTGTATGATGATCACACACATCTAAATCACCGCGTGCAACTACATCGATATCCATTTTTGAATGAAACGCAAACAGTGTTAACATATGATCGAAAAACCCGATTCCTGTATCTATGTTCGCAGTTCCTACCCCGTCTAAATTTATAGTACATGAAATATCTGTTTCTTTTGTCGTACGTTTTTTCATACTTGTTCTCATGCGATAACCTCCTTGTCAAACGCCATCAATAACTGTAATACTTGTGCGTTTTCTTCCTTTGAACCTATGGTAACACGGAATGTATCATTTGCATATGTTCGAATGATGATTCCAGCGTCTTCTAGCGTTTTTAACAATGCTTCTTTATGTTTACTTCTTCCATATACATAATTTGCTTGAGATGGATAAAAAGTAACATGTTTTAAAGTTTTCACTCTCTCATAGAATGCATCTCGTTGTGCAATAGTTTCTTTGAGCGTTTCTTGATAGTCTTGAACATAACGTAGTACGACTTCACCAATTTTTTGGTCAATACTACTAATGTTATAAGGAACACCCTTGGTACGAAGCTTTTTCATATTTGTACTATTTCCCATGAGGAATCCTAAACGTACACCAGCTAAACCATATGCTTTTGATAACGTTCTAGTAACGTAGAGGTTTGGGTATTGTTCAATATAAGAAACCATCGATTCCTTTGCGAATTCACTATACGCTTCATCGATGATAACAGGAATTGTAGGAAATGCTTCTACAATTTCTTTCAATGATGCGTTGTCCAAGTAGTGTCCTGTTGGATTGTTTGGATTCGAAAATAGGATCATATGAACGTTATTACGGCGTCCATGTTCAATAAAATCTAGGATATTGAAACTTCCATCTTCTTCACATTTAAACTTTAAGATATTTGCTTCCTGCATGCTCGTATAATAGTCATACATAGAAAAGTCTGGTGTTAACGTATATAACGTTTTATCTTTTCCAAGGAAATATCCAATCATCAAGCCTAACATTTCATCGGAACCATTCCCTGCCATAATATTTTCACAAGGGATATTGATAACTTTACTATAGGCTTCAATCAATGCTTGATTGCGCTCATCTGGATAGCGATGAAAGGGAACCTGCATTAGTTCTTCCATGATTTCTTTTTTGATTGATACACTTACATCTTGATAGAGTTCGTTTGCATTTAACATGATGTTGCCAGTTTGCTTGGCTGTGTAAGTTTCTACTTCCTTCATGATTTCATCCTCACTCTCACTGCATTCGCATGTGCTTCTAATTCTTCTTGTTGGGCGATTTCAATGATATCATTCCCATAACAATCTAACGCTTCTTTTGTATAGTAAAGATAACTTGATTTCTTAATAAAACTATCTACACTCAATGCACTGGAAAAACGTGCAGTTCCACTCGTTGGTAACACATGGTTAGTACCACCATAATAATCTCCAATACTTTCACATGTTTGATAACCAAGGAATACACTCCCTGCATGTTTCACTAGATCCAGATACTGTTTCGGATTTTGTATCATAAGTTCTAAGTGTTCTGGAGCTATGGCATTGCTAATTTCGATACATTCTTCGATGCTACTACAAAGAATCGACTTGCCATAATCTTTTAAGGATGCTTGCGCAATCTCTTTCTTTGGTAAGACATCACACTGCTTACGCAACGCTATATTTACTTCATCGATAAGGGTGTCGCTTGTAGTAACTAGGATTGAACTTGCCAAAGGATCATGTTCTGCCTGTGATAATAAATCGGCTGCGATATAATTCGGATTTGCCCCTTCATCTGCGATCACCAATATTTCACTTGGTCCCGCTATCATATCGATATCTACCGTTCCAAAGACGAGCTTCTTCGCAGTTGCGACAAAGATATTTCCAGGTCCAACAATTTTATCTACCTTCGCAATACTCTGTGTTCCATAGGCAAGTGCACCAATCGATTGGGCTCCTCCTACCTTATAGATTTCACTCACTCCCGCAACCAACGCCGCCGCCGCAATATTGGGATGTAAACTACCATCTGCAGAAGGTGGTGTAATCATAACGATACGCTTTACACCCGCAATACGTGCAGGAATTGCATTCATTAAAACACTTGAAGGATATTGCGCTCTACCTCCTGGCACATAAATACCAACACTGTCTAATGGTAGTACACGTTGACCAAGATAGATTCCCATTTCTTTTTCTAAATGATAGCCATTTTGTTTTTGCGCATGATGGAAAAACTCAATATTTTGTGCAGCCTTCTTTATACACTCCACAAAATAAGCATCGGCCTTCGATGCGGCTTGTCTAACTTCCTCATCACTTACTCGCAAGGTTGTTAAGTTGATTTTATCAAACATTTTTGTATACCGAAAGAGAGCTTCATCTTTATTTTTCTTCACATCCGCAAGAATCTTGCTAACGTTCATAATCAGTTCACTATCGACATCTTCACTGCGACTTTCTAGATATGCACTTAATCCAAGCGCATCATTTACATCCATCTTGCTTAACATGCCTTACGCCCCTTTCTTTAAATCTTCTAAAATCTCCATAATTTCTTTTCTCTTCAATTTAAAGCTCGCTTTATTCACAATTACTCGTGCACTAATTTCACACACAGTATCGAATACAACAAGCCCGTTTTCTTTTAAGGTTGTGCCTGTTTCCATAATATCGACAATTCCATCGCATAACCCCAAGATAGGAGCTAGTTCTACAGAACCATCGATTTTGATACATTCTACATCCAATCCTTTTTCAAGAAAGTAATTCTTTGCGATATGTGGATACTTCGTTCCTATTTTAATATGTCCTACTTTATCAAATGGGTTTTGATCTTTTAGTCCTGCGACGATAAACTTACATTTACCAATTCCAAGATCTAACATCTCATAGTAATCACTATCTCCTTCTAATAAAGTATCTTTTCCAACAACACCAATGTCTGCGACACCATGTTGAACATACGTAATACAATCGTTTGCCTTCACAAGGAAATAACGAATGTCCTTCTTAGAATCTTGAAATACAAGTTGTCTTCCTTTATCTTTCAAGCAGGCAATACCATATTCGTTCTTCTCTAATATTTTAACAGTATCTTTTTCTAATCTACCTTTTGTTAGAGCTATAGATATACTCATACGTTTTCCTCCTTGATCATGACTATGTCTTCTCGATCTTGTGTCAATAATTGTACACGACTATGTTTCCGCATTTCACTTGCTAAACGAAGTGCTTCCACTTTCTTTGAGACTGGATAACATAATATCACGGTCTCTTTTTCATCATCTTCTAGTTTAAGTACAGGCAATACATAATCAAGCTTTACGGAGAACCCAATGGCAGGCATTGCTTCTCCAAACTTTTCTAATAAAGTATCGTAACGACCTCCACTTAACACGGATGTTCCAATACCTTCTACAAAGCCTTCAAATATGATGCCACTATAATAATTTAAATGTGGAACCTTTCCTAAATCAAAGGTAAATTTTCCTTCAAAGCCAAGTTCACATAGTTGAGCATCAATCAGTTGCAGGTTTTCTAAGATTGCCTTTAAATGTTCATTGAAACAATAGGCTTGCGCATCTTTTAAGATAGCACCATCTCCACATAGCCAAGGAAGCTGTAAGAAGAACGTTTTATCTCCCTCGTTAAGATCTAGAGATGTCAAATATTCTTCTAGCTCTATCATACTTTTTCGATCGATGAAATCGGCTAATGTTTCTATTGTATCATTTGCTAAAGAAAGGTCTTTACATGCTTGCATAAAAAAGTTTACATTACCGATTTCTAGAGTATAGGAATCCTGTTTCATCGCATCCATGACTTCCAATGCACATACAAGCATTTCTAAATCACTTTCATAATCTTCTAGTCCTATGAGTTCTACTCCACAATCACTAACTTCATTACGTTTTCCAGCAAAGTATTCTTTTACTTTGAATACATCTGCACAATAACGAAAACGAAATGGTGGCTTTTGATCTTTAAATTTTGTAGTAACTACACGAGCAATAGGTACAGTCATATCCATACGCAATGTAAGAATGCTTCCATTATGATCAAAGAATTTGTACATCTGTTCATCTTTTACTGTTTCAAATCCCGTTTGATAGGTTTGATAGTATTCAATGGATGGTGTAATGATTTCTTGGAAACCATAACTATCAAAGACTTGTTCAATGCGTCTTTCTAGTATTCTTTTCATCTTGCTTTCTGTTAAAATTAAATCTCTTGTACCCTCTGGTATACGAAATTGTTTCATAAGTTTTCCTCCTCTTTATATACAAAAAAACTTCCATCCAAAGGACGAAAGTTACCTTACGTGGTTCCACCTTATTTTATTGATACCTCACGATATCAACCTCTTCGAGTACTATCATACTCTAGCACGATAACGGGTGCAGGGATTCCGATAAAGACTACTCATTTCGCCTTTACTGCTCAAAGATGTGTTCACAATACTTACCATGTTTTCTTACACCAACCGAAAACTCTCTTGAATGTCCATATTCCTACTATTTCTTATCATTGCATTGTATATGTATATATACTATCTCTTATTAATGAAAATGTCAATCATTCTTATGAAATATTTTCATTATTTATGTAATCATATCATTTTCTTTCATTCAAAAGAAAAGACCATGACAACCATGGCCTTTATATCAATCATTTACTAAATAATGTTTCGTTAACAATCCAACAACTTCACTCTCTTTTTGAAAATGATCATAATCCTTATCATCTCCATATTTAATACCACTTACTTGGTTGATAAATACACACTTTCCAAGCTCTTCAACACCTTCATATTTCGCAAATCTTATGAATGCACGATAACGTAAATTTCGTTGTGTAGAAAACATATCGTTATCACAAGGAGCATCATCACATTCCCAACAACCTTGTATACCCTTTTTATGGCAACATTGGTACTGGTAACACCCTTCACTATTCTCATGTCTTGACTTTGTCGCATGTCTCGACTTACAACCTTCACAATACTTTGCGTCCTTACATAAGGCACATACGCGTCCACAATAGCCAATGCTTTCGATGATATCTTTTTCATTCATATACATTACCTCTGCTTATCAATTATAGTTATTGTAACAGTTCTTGTGGCATTTTAAAAGAGTTTATATATCTTTTTCTTCTAATAAGACTTTGCGCAAGGAATATAACAGTTTCATGAACTTATCTTGCTTAGCTTCAGGAAGCTGACGATAAAATTCTATGATACTATATTCTTCTTGATTTACTTCTATTTGTACTTTTTCTTCCATCTTAATCCCAACCTTTGCTATATATAGTATAAACCATGAGAAAGATTTGTAAATACGATTTATAATATAAAAAGACCAGTACGTCATATTTTCAAAAAAAAAGCGATTTACTATTTCAGTAAACCGCGAATTCTTAACAAAATCTCTAGATATTCTTCCTTTCGCTCATCTGGAATACCGCTTAATATTTTCAGATAGGCGATTTCTTTAGGGTCTGTTAATAGACGATAAGGCGTTTCATAATCTGGAATACGTAAAATCTGATTGAGATTGATTTCCAATGCACGACAGATATTTACTAAAATGTCTAGTGGTGGTTGTGCAGTTCCATTTACATAAGATGAGATGGAACGTTGCGTTGAACCAACAATGTTTGCTAAATCCCCTTGTGTTAACTTTTTGTGCTGTAGACCATCACGAATGGCTTTTCCTACAGTCAGATTGATTTCTGTAACTTTCTTCATAATTCCTCACCAACTTCGACATAATTATAATGGAATTTTATGGAATATTCGCCAGTATAGAATAATTAAAAGTAATCCGTGTATCTATTTGTCGAATTATACATATTTTGTATATTGATATGATACAGAAAAAGGTATGACTTGCCAAGTCATACCTTACATTCTTTACAATAAATCTCTACGTTCATGAATCCACTGTGATCCTATACATCCTACCAATATTAGTATTGCAATGCATAAGGTTGGAATGGAAAACATATCATTTCCTTGAATATAGCTAGCATCCGTATAATGAAATAAGGATAACTTATCAAGTACTTCTACTTTTCCTCCCATTTTTCCATACATCGTAATCATAAACATAACAAAAACAATACCACATCCAATCGCTCCTGCCTTTTGATTTTGCTTCATAAGTAAACTGATGAGTAACGACATCGAAAAGAAGAAGAGTTGCATCATATAAAGTGCACTCATATAAGGAAGTAAATCCATAAAGGATAGACTCATATTCATCATCGCAATAGACATATAGACACCTAGTACACATACGACATCTAATACAAGTAAAATCACAACGCCCGCGATAATCTTATCACAAAGGATTCGTATTCTTTTCACACCCTTCACATATAAGAACTCAAAAGTTTTATCATGTTCTTCTTTCGCAAAAATATGCGCTCCTAAAATCACCGCATGCAAAGATAGGGCAATTGCTAAATACAAGTGAATCATTTGATAAATACCAATCCCTGTTCCCATATCACTTGCTGATCCAAAGAATACTTGTAACGCTGGAGGTAACGATTCTAGAATCGTTTGAATTCCTCCTGGTGTACTTGATAACCCATCCATCTTATAAAACGAAATAAATAGAAGTAAAAACAAACCAATCATCCAATACGTAGTTTGACGTACATACGATTTCCATTCTCTCAAAATTATATTCATAGAAACCTCCTACAATGCATGAATATCTCTACGCTTGAAAAAGAGATATCCAGCAGATAAAAATGCGATGGTTAGGATTACTAAGATACTTAATTTCACTATTTCAAATCCCTGATTCGCGACAATAGAATCGGCAGAAACATAGCTTAGAAAGGATACATAAGATAAGATTCCATCAGGTTCTAAATTCACTACCATCTGTAATAAGAAAAATGCACTTACAATTCCTGTTGTTAAAGCTAGTGGTGTTTTAATCTTTTTCATCACACAAGCCAATAAAAATCCCAAAGCCATAAACAACAACTGTGTTAACAACATAGAAAGGTTCAACATCCACATCATACCTGTATCAAACTGCAATCCTGTTTGACTCGCACTTATTATGCTTCCAGTACTATAAATAAGATTCGTTAACAACAAACATAAAAGAATACTAGCTAATTTACATGTAAGAATTTTTTGACGTGTACATGGTTTTGTAAATATAAAGTCCGCTGATTTCCCACTCATTTCCTTGCCGATCACATGTAATCCCAAGTACGTAGATTGAAATGCCGCAGCCGCAACGATATACATAAAACAAAAACTATAAAATCCAGGCAAGGTTTTAATGGTAGAAAGCTGTGCTCCAAATGCTTTTAGCATTTCTGGTGAATACGCATTCAACATTGTTTCAAAGAACTTCACATCGGAAGAAAATGAAACAAATAATTGTATGCATATATATCCAAAAACCGTTAAAGACAATGCCCATATTAGAGTGGATATGAAATATCTTCGGCATTCAAAGCGAAAGATATTCATAGACGCTCCTCCTCATAGTACTGCATGAAGATATCTTCTAAATCAGGTTCGTGTATTTCCAAGTTTTCAAGTGTATGTTTGCTAAGTTCTTTCAATAATCCATTTAAGTTTCCATTATACATAAAGGAATATAGATCCTCATTCTTTACAAACTGTGAAACTCCAGTTAATGTCTGTATCTGAGAAATGGAGTCTTCTTTACACATAACATCCACTCGTTTATATGTGTTCATACGTAAATTTTCCATCGTTTCAATCTTTAGTATTTTTCCATCTTTGATAATGCCTACTCGATCACACATCTTTTGCACTTCTCCAAGGATATGGGAAGAGAAGAAAATGGTAACTCCTTTTTCATTTTCTTTACGAATAAGCTCAAAGAATTTATTTTGCATAAGGGGATCTAATCCGCTTGTTGGCTCATCTAATACAATAAGCTCTGGACTATGCAACAACCCTTGTACAATTCCTACTTTTTTACGGTTCCCATAAGATAAGTCTTCTATTTTACGATTTACATCAAGTTCTAATAATTCGCATAGTTCTTTGATACGTGCACTACAATCTTTTTTATAGAAAGATGCGGAATATGCCAATAAATCTTTTACTTTCATATGATCATAATAGAATACTTCGCTTGGTAAGTATCCTATGTTTTTCGCATTTTCATCACGACATGCAATACAGTCTTTTCCAAAAATTGTTGCAGTACCACTCGTTGGATGAATCAGTCCTAGTAAGGTACGAATGGTAGTAGACTTCCCTGCACCATTCGGTCCTATAAATCCAAATATTTCTCCCTTTTCAATCGTTAAATTCACATATTCAATTCCTCTATGTTTCCCATAGCTCTTAGTTAAATCTTTTATTTCAATGATTGTACTCATACAAACTCCTCCTTGTATATGATGGTACGAAATATTTCTTTCCACTTATTAAAGTCTATCATAATCTGTTCTAAATCAATTGGTTGATTACTTTTTTGCAATTCATGAAGATAGCCATCACTCATCCATACCAACATTTGAAATATATATTGTGGATCGACATCTTCTTTAAACTTAGAAAAATCAATGTTTTTAAAATAGGTTTCATAACTTTTTCCCAATTCACTCTGTACATCTTTATTCACATCATCACTGATCGATTCATTCTTTGAATAATATGCGCGCATTACAAACTCCATAATTGCTGGATGCTTATGCAAGAGTTCTACTTTCTTATTAGCTCCATACGTCATTAAGTCGAAGAAGTCTGTGATTTCATCAAAGTGTTCATCGATTACCAACGTTTTCATAAGCTCAAAACAATATTGGCAAACATAGATATACAATTCTTTTTTATTGTGAAAGTAATAAAAGAGAAGTCCTTTAGAAATACCTGCTTTTGAGGCAATTTCATCCGTAACAGCACGCTTATATTCATGCTTACCAAAGACTTCCATTGCGGCGTTGATAATATTTGTACGCTTTTCATTTGATAGTTTAAAAAATTTCTCATTCATAGTCGAACTCCTATATTGACCAAGTCGGTTTAACTCTACGGTCAATATCATTTTAACGCATTGACTATTTTTTACAAGCCCCCTTATAAAATCTTTATGTGTTTTTAATATATAAAAAGAAGGAGTGTTGTAGTACTCCTTCCATCTTACTTTTGATGAGTTTTTTTCCATTCTTTTATTTGTTGAAGACGTTGTGTTACTTTTGCCTCTGAACCTTGTGTCGTTGGATGATAATAGGTGCGATTTAACAAAGAATCTGGCATACACTGCATATTGGTTAATTTGTCTTCACTATCGTGCGCGTATTGATAATCTTCTCCATAATGTAGCTCTTTCATCAGCTTTGTTGGAGCGTTGCGTATTTGTAGAGGAACTGGTTCTGATAACATCTTTAGAGCATCTTCTTTAGCGGCTCCATATGCCATATATAATGCGTTGGATTTTGGTGCTAAGGATAGATACGTAACGGCATGTGTTAAGTGTACGTTGCATTCGGGCATTCCCAAGAAGTGACAACTTTGATATACAGCGACACAAATTTCGAGTGCTCTACTATCTGCCATACCAATATCTTCACTCGCAAAACGAATGAGTCTTCTTGCGACATATAAAGGATCTTCTCCAGCTTCTATCATACGTGCTAGCCAATAGATTGCCGCATCGACATCGCTGTTACGCATCGATTTATGAAGGGCTGAAATGATATTATAATGTTCCTCACCAGTTTTATCATACAACAAAGATTTTTTAGAAATACATTGTTTTAATGTTTCTTGTGAGATATAAATGCCATCCTCTTGTTCTTCTCCATTTAGGATCAGCATTTCTAAAGTGTTTAGGGCACTTCGTGCATCTCCGTTCGCAAAGGATGCGACGAGCGATAACATTTCTTTGTTAATATGTACATTTAGATCCTTAAATCCACGTTCATCTTGTAGGGCATGGGTTAATAATTCTACTAAGTCTTCTTGTTGAAGACCCTTTAATACGAATACTTTACATCGTGATAAAAGGGCTGAGTTAACTTCAAAGCTAGGGTTTTCTGTAGTTGCGCCAATCAGGATGATACTGCCTTGTTCTACATAAGGTAAGAAAGCATCTTGTTGTGCCTTATTAAAACGATGGATTTCATCCACAAATACAATTGTCTTTCTTCCAAAGACACGAGCACTTTGGGCTTCTTTCATTACCTCTTTAATTTCCTTGATTCCACTAGTAACCGCAGAAAAGTTAATGAATTTCGCTTGTGTTTTATTTGCAATAATTCTTGCTAAGGTAGTTTTACCAACACCTGGTGGACCCCAAAATATCATGGAAGATATTTGATCTTTTTCGATTAGATTCCATAAAACTTTTCCTTTATCTAAAAGGTGCTTTTGTCCAACATAATGTTCTAGGGTCTCTGGACGAAGTCGATTTGCTAAAGGTTCCATGGATTCTTGATGATAAAATAAGGATTCTTGTTCCATTGTATCACTTCCATTCTTTATTTAAGAAAGCTGTTTAAGTATACCTTTGATCCATTTGCACAATCGATCACTTGCACGATTTGCTGTTTCTAATACTCCTGCATGACTATGTTTCTCTTTACAAATACCAGTTGCCATATTGGTAATACATGCGATACCAAGTACTTCAATTCCTAGGTAGTTTGCGACAATGGTTTCTGGCACAGTAGACATTCCTATCGCGTCACTGCCACCTTTTGCATAAAAGCGTATTTCTGCAGCCGTTTCATAATAAGGTCCTTGAAAGAACGTATAGACGCCTTCCTGGAAGGGTATCTCTAATTCTTGTGCAACATCTTTCGCAAGTGCACGTAAGCGATTGGCATAGGGTTCAGACATATCTGGAAAACGTGGACCAAATCGTTCATCATTATCACCAATCAAAGGATTCACACAAACAGAATTGATAAAATCTTCAATGATCATTAAATCTCCTGGTTGAAAACTTTGATTGATACCTCCACAAGCATTTGTCACAATCAATTCCTTTACCCCAAGTAGTTTCATAACATAGATAGGATACGTAACTTCTTTCATCGTAAATCCTTCATAATAATGAAAACGCCCCTGCATTGCCACTACATGACGTCCTTGTAAAACACCAAATACTAGATTTCCTGCATGACCCTCCAATTTTGATTTTGGAAAATGTGGAATTTCATTATATGGAATGATTATTTTCTCACTCATTTCATCGACTAAAGAACCTAATCCACTGCCTAGTACGATTCCCGTATCCACACTGCCTTGTATATGGTTCTTTAGATAATCTGTGGACTCTTTTACTTGTTCATAGAACATTTATGATTCCTCCTTTATCTTCTTTAATACACGGCAAGGATTTCCAACAGCTATCACACCTTCAGGAATATCTTTATTAACAACAGCACCTGCACCAATCACACTGTTTTTTCCAATTGTAACACCTGGTAAAATTGTAACATTTGCGCCAATCCATACATTATCTTGAATGGTTATTGGATAGGCATACTCCAAACCTGCATTACGTTGTTCAATATCCTGGGGGTGACCCGCCGTATGAATACCACAATCAGGTGCGATAAATACATGATTCCCTATCACAACTTGCGCACAATCCAAAATTGTACAATTATGATTGATAAACACATCATGACCAAGGGTGATATTATAGCCATAATCACACCAAAAAGGTTGTATGATTTCCACTCTTTCTCCTTTTTCCTTTAACAATCCTTCAAGAATTTCATCATGCCTTTTTGAATCACTAGGTAATAAATTATTGTACGCAAAACATACATCCTTACACTTTCTACGATCATTCACTAATTCTTTATCCGCTCCAGCATCATATAATTGACCCAGTAACATTTTATCTTTTTCACTCATATATACTCCAAATCCTTTTCCATGCATTGCATTTCTAGTTCTATTTTACCCTATCTTACCCACATATGAAAGTAAAATTTATACGTCCTATCATGTAACCACTTCTTACAAATATGTTATAATAAAATAGCAAGGCTATGACAAGGAGGTACAAGATGGACATCATTATGTATAGTAACTTATTTCCTTTTTTGATATTACTTATTTTTCTTGCACTTGCTATTTATAACCCTATATTTAACAAGCAACAAAAATCTTACTTTGTCGCATCTGCATTGACATTTTTATTTATGCTCGTTGTAATTAGCATTGATTATTTATCTCAAAACTTGTGGAATATCTGGTATGTAAGACGGATTACAAGTTTCATTAACTTTGCAGTTTGCCCTCTTGTACCATTATTTTTATATAAAATTGCGATTGCGAAAAAATCTTCCAATGCACTTTACATTCCTTTGATTGCAAATGTAGTCATTTGTTTTATTTCCATATGGGGTGGTTTTGTATTTGACATTAGTACTATTAACACATATGGACGAGGACCCTTTTTTTTCTTGCCTTTCTTAACTACGATATTTTATATGTGTATACTCATATTCTATACAGGAAAACAAAGGCTAAAAGGAAGATCATTTGAAAGGCTATTCCTTGCAAGTGTCATTACTCTGCTTATCTTCGGTATGATAACGGAAATCATTTTTGGATATTTTTTTCTTTCATGGGTTGCGGCTTCTCTATCCTTACCGATGTATTATCTGTTATTGAATATTAATCATTCTATACTAGATCCTCTCACTAGTGCCTATAATCGTTCTGTATATATGAAAGATTTGGATCGCATCCACTCGCATTCATCTTGCATTATTGCTTTATTAGATATTAATGATTTGAAAGTTATCAATGACACTTATGGTCATGACGCAGGTGATCGATTCTTAATCACATTTACAAATATCATGAGTAAACATGTTCCATCTTGTAGCTTATATCGTATTGGTGGAGATGAATTCGTAGTCCTTTCTAAGAAAGATAATCTTGAAAAAGTGAATGATGGTATTCTACAGGCTCGTGTTGAAATGAATAAAATACATTTAGATTTCTCTTTTGGAATCGGTAAATATTTACCACAAATCAGTATCTTTGAGTTTATCAATCAAATTGATGCGTTGATGTATGAAAACAAAAAAGCTGATAAAGCGAACAAAAATAAGGTATAGCAGATTCCAAGCTATGCCTTATTTATATACTTCATATACAACATATTCTTTATCAAAATGATAACCTAATTTTTCTGCGAGAGCGACTGAATTTTTATTCTGTGCATCCCAACTAGGGTACCAGTCTTTTTCTATACAAAGCAGTAATAAATTTGCTGCACAAGCGAAAGCCAATCCCTTTCTTCTTTCATCCCGTCTTGTGTCTATTTCTATTTCAATACCCCGTTTATAATACACATAAGAAGAAGCTCCTGATACAACTTCATCTTCTTTTATTGCGACTACTCCAAGTCCAAATGATAAATATTCTTCTACATCACGAAATACGGAGCATAAATCTTTCGACCATTCTTGACTCATCACTTGATGATACAATTCTTTATCAATTATTTTCAAACTATAACCTTCTGGTAAGCGTTCTACATATTGAACAAGAGTTTCCTTATTAAATATGTTTCCCTCTTTCTTTATCGCATAACGCACACCCTTATGCGCCTGATCCTTACATATATGGATGATTTGTTTTTCCCATTCTTCATTTTGAGGTGTGAGAATCATAAACTCTTTATCTTGATAAGCAGTTTGTATGAGTTCATCATTTACCTTTCCTGCGAAAAAGCAAAACACATCTACAATAATCATTGCACTTTTAGGTTGGTGTACATCATCACAGTATGCTTTTCCCATACAATCTTGTAAACAGGAAGTGATAAGACTTTCCTGCCAACCATGAAATAAATATGCAATACTATGTTTATCGACTACTTCATATACCATAAAAAATAACCTCCTGTATGAATATCATAACATGTTGTTAGAACCTCTCCTATCTTTGTGTTCAAATTTTAAAAAAGATCATCTCTATTTTATAGAATATGATCCTTTACTTATTTAAAAAGTTAAATCTTCTCCATTGCTTTGAATAACTTTACGGTACCAATCGAAGGATTTCTTCTTGCTTCTTCTACCTGAACCGTTCTGCATATCGTCATAGTCCACATATATAAATCCATATCTTTTCTTCATTTCCCCAGTAGAAGCACTTACCAAATCAATTGGTCCCCAAGTTGTATACCCCATAAGATCAACACCATCTAACTCTATCGCATCTTTCATAGCTTGTATATGTGCACTTAAATAGGCAATACGTGTATCATCTTCAACATACCCATCTTTATCAGGTATGTCTACTGCACCTAATCCATTTTCCACGATAAATAGCGGCTTTTGATAACGATCATATACATGATTTAATGTAATACGTAGTCCCAACGGATCAATTGGCCAACCCCAATCACTATAGCTAACATATGGATTTTTAACAGACGCGAACAAATTACCTTCCACAATATCCTCTGCACTAGAATGTTTAGCTACACAACGACTATTGTAATAGGAGAAAGCTACAAAATCTACTGTGTTGGATTTTAATATTTCTTTATCTCCATCCTCAAAAATAGGCATACAATCTTCTCTTGTAAGTTTTTTTATTGCATACTTTGGATATTCACCACGAGATTGTACATCAATGAAGAAATAGTTTTCTCGATCCACCTGTAATGCCTCTAATACATCTTCTGGTTTACAAGTATATGGATATGCACTTCCAGCCGCAAACATACATCCCACTTTATTTTCAGGATTAATTTCATGTGCTAATCGAGTTGCTAAAGCACTTGCGACTAGTTCGTGATGGGCAGCCTGATATTTTATTGCGGTTTCATTTTCATGTTCCTTAAAGAATAAGCCTGCTCCCATAAATGGAGCATGAAGAATCATATTAATTTCATTGAATGTCAACCAATGCGTGACATATTTTTTATATCGGGTAAATAAAACATTACATAAATCTAAGTAATAATCTATCATCTTTCGATCACGCCATCCTTTTATGGAACGAATTAAATACATAGGACAATCAAAATGAGTAATGGTTACAATTGGTTCTATTTGATATTTTTGACACTCTTTAAATATTCTTTCATAAAACAAAAGGCCAGCTTCATTAGGAACTTTTTCATTCCCCTTTGGAAAAATACGTGTCCATGCAATACTTAAACGGTATGCTTTAAAACCCATCTGTGCAAATAATGCAATGTCCTCTTTATAGTGATGATACATATCTATCCCTTTATGGGAAGGATAATGATAGTGTTCTTCACATGTATAACATTCTTTATGTCCTTGTATGATAGAAAAGCGATCTTCTCCCTGCGGACACACATCCACATTTGCTAATCCTCTTCCATCTTCCGCGTAACTGCCTTCACATTGATTGGCTGCGGTTGCACCTCCCCATAAAAAATCCTTAGGAAATCCCATATCATTCACCTACTTCAGAACACTTAACAAAGGTTCACCGTTAAGTACTTGTGTTTTATTCTCAAATAATACATCCAAATAATTAGAAGAATTTGTAATTACAACCGGAGTCTGTAATATAAACCCAGCTTCTTTTATTTCTTCCATATTAAACTCGATAAGTTTCTGTCCTTTTACTACCTTCTCTCCTTGTTGTACAAACGAAGTAAATCCTTTTCCACCTAATTGAACAGTATCTAAACCGATATGAATCAATACCTCTACTCCATCATCAGCAACAATGCCAACTGCATGAAGTGTTGGAAATAATGTCATAACCTCTCCATCCACTGGTGCATATACAATTCCTTCACTTGGTTCGATCGCAATTCCTTTTCCTAATGCACCTGAAGAGAATGCTCCATCCTCTATTTCTTCTAAAGGAATCAATGTGCCAGATATCGGACTAACAATGTTCGCATTTTCAATCAATGGCTTTGTAGTTGAAGCTACTGTACTTAACTTTTTTTCTTCTTGATTTTGTATTTCATTTTTATCCTTGAATGTTACATACATCATTACAAAGGCAATAATCATTGTAATTACAACACCTACAATTGCGACAATTAAATTATCGAAAGTCCCATCTGGGTTCATCATTGCAGGAAATTCAAAGATCCCCATTCCTCCCGTAGAGAATTTACGGAAATTAAATGCCCCATAAAATGCACCACCAATTCCACCAGCGATACAACTGATGATAAACGGCTTCTTTAATGGTACTAAAATCCCATAAATAGCAGGCTCTGTTACTCCAAAGATACCAGAAATAAAATTTGGTAAACACATTTCTTTTAATTTGCGATCTTTGGTCTTGAAAAAGATTGCGGCAACTACAGCTGATGTTGCGAAGGTACAAGCAAAGAACGGCATCATAACATTATCAAATCCATAAATTAGCATATTGTTCAAATACACTGGAATAAATCCCCAATGTAATCCAAATATCACAAGTATTTGCCAAGTAAGACCAACAATAGCTCCTGCTAGTAGTGGAGAGAAATTTCGAATGGTCAAAATGAACTCTGCGATAATTTTAGAACCAAATGTTGCAATAGGTCCAATTAGTAAGAATCCCACTGGTAAAGCCACCATCAACGTTAACATTGGCACAAAGAAAAACTTTATTAAATCTGGCACATAACGATTAAAGAATTTTTCACATTTACTAGCGAAATAAACTACAAATATAACAGGTATCACTGTGGAAGTATAGTCCATTGAAATCAAAGGAATTCCAAAGAAATCAATATATACATCAGACGCAAACGCGGTCCCTTTAAATAGCGTGTACATTGGTTCTAGTGAACCTGACAACGCAGAATTCTGAATACCCGGATAGCATAAGATAGCACCTATGACCAACCCAAGCATTGGCTTTAAACCGAACTTCTTTGCGGATGTATAACCTAAGAATAACGGTAAAAATGTAAATAGTCCATCTCCTATTGCATTCAATATTTGATAACCTCCACATGTATCACTATACAAACCAATTGTTACAAATAGTATGTTAAATCCTTTGATCATACCACAAGCAGCCATGATTCCTAAAATTGGTTGAAAAATCCCAGAAATGACATCAATAAAACGATCAAGCACTCTTTGCTTTTTCTTTGATGTATCTTCTCTCTTTTCGTCGATATCTAGTAAAGGTAACACCTCTTCGTAAACATCAGGTACATGATTCCCAATGACCACTTGATATTGCCCACCACTTTTCATAACTGTCACAACACCATCCATATTTTGTAACACTTCATCTTGTGCAATTGATTCATCTTTCAATTTAAATCTTAAACGAGTGATACAGTGTGTAAGGGATACTACATTTTCTTTTCCACCTACATGTTTTACAATTTCATTTGCTAAAGCTTGATATTTTTTCATTTTAGTTTCCTCCATTTTCAATTTGAAGGTCGAGCCAACTTAATGTAACTATCCTTGTACTACAAAATCAATTAGACTTTCCAACACCTCACTCCTCTCTTGGTTTCATCACTACTATTTACTTACCTGTACAATGCGAGAAATATGAATACTTAAGTAAAGTATTTCTTCATCACTCAATACATACTCATATTTTTCTTTCAAATATTCACCTATCCGTTCAACACAGTCACACTCTTTGGGATATTTTGTCCTTACCAAAGAGAGCATACTTTCTACATCTCCACCTTCATACATCTTTCCAGAAAAAACTCGTTCCGCAAAGAATTTAAGATGTGTAATAAATCGATAATAGTATACGGAGTCTACATCAATGTTGATGGAAAATCGTATCCTTACTATTTTCTCGATATCCTGCATTACTTTCGTGATTTCCTTTACAGATTTCGTTTTCACATCCATTTGTGCATTTACTAGATGTAATGCTATAAAGCCTGCTTCATCATCATTTAGTTGTACGTGAAACTTCTCGTATATTAGGGTAATAGCATATTCACCAACTTTATATTCATCACGATAAAATTTCTGTATATCCCATAACATAATATTTTTTACTTCTATGTCTTGTTTCTTTCTTTCTACAGCCATATAAATATGGTCACATAAAGAAATGATTACATTTTCATTTATCTCTTGAGAAATATGCATTTTCGCATAAGCAATAATTTCTTCTGCTAATACGATATGTTCCAACGGTATAGTTTTAAATAACTCCTGCAATCTTTGACTAGCACTTGTATCCTTCAACGTAAAAATCTTTTCAATCTTTGCATCATCAATTTTCGCGCCAGGCTCCATTTGAAAACCCAAGCCCTTCCCAGTTACTATCTGCTCTTCATTATGCTCATCTACCGCAAGTACTACATTATTATTTAAACGCTTCTTAAATATCATGCAATTTCTCCCTTCTACAAACAAAAAACCCGTCAAACACAAAACTATATAACAAAATATATAGCATTCAGAGGTTCAACAGGTCGAGCTTGTAATTAAACAATAACTATCCTATTTATAAATCCATTATATGGTAAACGGTTACATAAGTCAATCCTTTTATTTTTGAACTGATGTGAAAAATAGTTCTCTCACAATAGAACATACTCACTCCTTAAAATGGAATAAAATAATCGATCTACATATTTTCCATCAATATAAAAATAATCTCGTAATGTTCCCTCATAAGTAAAGCCACATTTTTCAATGACTTTTTTTGAAGCCATATTTATAGATTTATGACAAATCTGTATTTTATGCAGGTTTATTTGTTGAAATCCAAATGCAATAATCGCACGAGTTGCTTCTGTTGCTAATCCTATTTTTTAAAACTTCGAACCGATACAATATTCAATCTCCGCAAAATGATTTTTACTGTCCACTAGAAAATACGCAATTTGACCAATGCACTCCATTGTATCTTTTGAAATAATCGCCCAACGATAATAATCCTTCATCTCGTATGATTTTATATATTTTTCTAGAAGTTTGTTCACTTCAGATTGTGTTGTGTATACAGGTTCTGCATACATAGATTGTATTTTTTCATCCGCAATCCAATGTTCTAACATCGAAATGCTATCCTCGTTCATAAATTTTCTTAGTATCAATCTTTCTGTTTCTCAAGTTTGTGTTCCTATATGCGTAAGCATAACCTGCTCTCCTTTTCTATTTCTTTTAGCTTTATGAAGTTGTGTTTTCGTATACTTATAATATTGTTTTAGAAGCCATTTTTACCTTTTCTAAAAAAGTGTTACATTCAGGATAAAGATTAACCCGCTCTCCAGTTTCTCCATATATATATGAAAACTTTGAAGGATAATAGTAAATACACATAATTTCACTGATACCTGCTTTAGCCATATCGGTGTCCTCTACACACAATTCAACTGTTGCCTTTCCTTTTTCATCAGTGATTAAGTAGCCACAAATTCCATCTTCAGAACAAACTGACCAAATTACACTTTTCATTTGAGGAAGGTAATTGGAAAGTGTATAGATAAATTCTGAAACAGTCGTTTTAGCATCAATATTATAAGTTTTACGATGATCATCACAATCATCACCCATACAAACGCTATTACGATTTACTTTTATCGCTAGCATCGTTTTTTTACCAAATATATTCATTTTATCCTCCAATATTTGATTCCTCTTAGGAATAATTATATCTTCATATTATTCTTTTGTTTTTTCAATCTGAATGAAAGATATAACCACAAATATAATAATTGCTAATATGATAAACATGATAAGTACATATAGCCATTCAATATGAAATAAAATCTTCACCATAAAAAGCAAACATACTATGCCTATGAAAAGGAATAAAATCGCAGATTGTCTATAATGCTGATCTTTATTCATCATGGCTCGCTCTTTTTTAGAGGCATATAAATATTCATTATTGAACAAAAAACCTTTTCCTTTGAATTGATAACAGCAAATAATAAAGGCACATAGAGATAGAATAAGCAGAATTATAAATGTTGTAGTTTCTTCTGTATTCATTGTGGTCACCCTCTTTGTATAAATCAAACTTTTACCTATTTCTTAATTTTCATTTTTCATCTAACGTACTATAATTCATATCTTGTGCCATGTGATAGTAGCACTCCATCCGTTAATTCTATACATAATATTATGGTATTTTCATCATCAAAATCATTATGTCCATTCCCTATCCATTCAGCGAAAACAACGTTTAGTTTTTCCGCAATCTCTTGATTCTCTCTCTTTTTATAATAACCCAAGTTAATTCCTTTTCCATGCGCCGTAAACCATTCTCCAGATATCGCAACGATTGGGTTCTTCTCTATCTGTTTCATTTTGATAGAAAGTGCATACGTAATAACATAGAATGCACCATCTTCATAATATGCATTTACACTTCGTACATAAGGCTTTTCATTGTCTATCGTTGCGAGCGCGAGAATTGTATCTTTACCAAAACGTTCTTTCATTATTTCTTCAATCTGTTATGCGAATTTTTTCATAAAATTCATCCCCTATTCTTTCGTATTGATGCGTTGCTAAACTACGATTATTGAACTTAGTTAAACCATAAAAAGAAAACTAATCTTTAAAAGTGTTCTTGATTACCTTTGATAATTCGTTTGAATTTTCAACCAGTATCACATGGGTCCAAATGATGACATATACTTTTTGCACAGTTCACACCATAGAACGTAAATGGTTTCATAATACTCAACAATCCTATTTCTATTGTTTATCATATCATACTGTACTAGTTACTACAACCTTGATTAAGGGGCGTAATTATAGATATTTTAACTTAATATGTATTAAAAAAACCCGCATAATTACGGGCTTAAGCTCTAGATAATTGTATAACATTTTCCACATGGACTGTATGTTACTTTTAGACATTATATCATTGGACTTATCCCATTGAAGAAATGCGTCTTTTTTGATTATGCATTCTAGCTACAATCAAAAAATATTGAAGAACACCTATTCCATTTTAAACTTATTCTTTATTAAACAAACTGGAAGTTATCACATGAATATACTTTTAATATCACAGTTTAATTCTTTTGATTTTATCATAATTGCCATTTCTTCAAGGGAAGAAAGAAAAGCCACAATACATATCATAATTGCTGCAAAATCAAGCCCAAAACAAATATTGAGTATCGGAAATGTAAAGATAGAAGCACCAGTGACTTTATTCATCAAAGTATGTAGCGATGAAAATGTACGATACTTATAAAAACCAATACTATAACTAATTAACCGTAGAAATGTTATTGTAACAATGCACCACCATAGATACATAGGGAGATGAATGTTTTTTGCAACAACAACTAGAATTGCAATCGCAAAAACAAAATCGGCAATACTATCTAATCTAGCTCCTACTGCACTTTGTTGCCCAAACTTTCGGGCAAGAAAACCATCGAGTATATCACTAATGCCACACCACAAATAGCACAACCAAAAAGTAGCTGAATAAACCGGAGAACAAACCATTAGAATTGCAAATACAATACGCGAACATGTAATGACATTAGCCGAATTTTTGATATAATCACCCCACAAATTCCAATTTGTTTCCCTATTTCTGCCTTACTAATTTCACGATGCTCTCCACATGAAAACTGAATGGGAACATATCGACAGGCTGAATGATATCGATACAATAATTCTGTGCATGCAAATATTTTAAATCCCTTGCTAAAGTTGCAGGATCACAGGATACATAGATAATCTTTGCTGGATTCATTTTCACAATGCTACTAAGTGTTGCTTTATCACAACCTTTTCTTGGCGGATCTACTACCACTACATTAGGTTGTAAGCCTTGTTTCTGTAATATGTCCGCATACGTTGATGCATCACTACATACAAAATCAATGTTTTTCAGATTGTTTAAATCCGCATTCTTTTTCGCATCACGAATCGCAGCTTCCACAATCTCAACACCGATTACTTTTTTAGCTTTTTGCGCAAGGAACATAGAGATAGTTCCAACTCCACAATATAAGTCTATGATTGTTTCATCTCCCTTTAAATCACAAAATTCTAAAGCCTTACCATAGAGGACTTCTGTTTGCTTTGGATTCACTTGGTAAAAGGATTTGGAAGAGATATGGAATTTTAGATCATGTATTTTATCAGTAATCGTTGGTTCTCCAAATAGAAGGGTTTCTCTCTCCCCTAGAATTACATTATCTTCTCGTGTGTTTAGATTGAGTACTACACTCTTAATGTAAGGGAGTGCATCACATAGGTCTTTGCACATTTCTTTTTGATGTGGGAAATCCTTTGCACGTACGATCCACACAACCATAACTTCACCTGTTGCAAACCCATCCTTAATTAAGAGATGACGGAAGTATTTTGCATTTTGATATTTACTTAAGAGTGTACGCATTTCTTTTAATACTTCATTGATGCGTTCACTTTGAATCATACAAGTGTCTGTATCTACGATCGTATTACTATTAATACGATAAAAACCAGTAAGTACCTTGTTGTCAACACACCCAACTGGAACTTGGCCTTTGTTGCGGTAATTGCTGTAATGTTTCATTCCTAGTACGTCGTTTACAACTGTATCTACTTTCGCAATACGAGTGATGACATCTTGTACCTTTTGTTTTTTATATTGCAATTGTTCTTTATAGGACATATGTTGAAGTTGGCATCCACCACATTGTTTCGCAATAGGACATAATGGTGTTACACGCTCTTCACTTTTCTTAAGGATGCGCCAAAGTTTACCAAAACCATATGTCTTCTTCACCATAGTGACAATGATTTCTCCTGTTTCCCCTTTGCACATACCTTTTACAAACAAAGGAAATCCATCTACTTTGACAACACCATTTCCATCATGTGTATATCCACTACATTCCGCAATTATTTTATCATTCTTTTTCATATTCTCACCTCTGAATAAAAAAGGGCTTATTGCCCTTTTTCTGCGTTTGCTTGTTCTTCCAGCAGTTTCTTCGCAACTTCCTCATTCTTTGCAGTTGTTGGAACGGAAACATTTGGCTCTGATGCTGCCGCAGTCTTTGTCTTAATCATATATATTTGACCATCCGCGGATTTTGTTTCATCAGGGATATAGTTATAAACATTAATTTCCACATCATACATCTTTGTTGATTTTTTATTGTTTGTGAAATACGTTTCTATTGGTAATATACTATTTACACTATCGTATGCTTGATTCATAATGCTTGTGATCGTATCCGCACTCGCATCATCTGCAGTATCAATATTCACGCGTAATGTTGCGCTGATTAAATTGATTTCTATTTTCTCAGTACCATCGATTTTTAAAGCTGTTTTCAACTCACCTAATTGTTTCTCGGTAATCGCAGGATTCAATGAATCTTCAAAGCGATCTCCAACGGTTGGTTTTCCAGCATTATCTTTTGCACCAAAATAAATATAAATCAGTAAAACAAGTGGGATTAGAATTACAATTCCCGCTACAGTATATAATATTTTACTGCTCTTACTAAGGTTTTTAAATTTGCTCATAATTGCACTCCTAACACTTATTTTTCACGTATGAAATTAGTATAACACACTATTTAGTATAACACAAAACATGGAAAAATAAAGTTTCTTCATCTTACAATTTTGTAAACTTAACGCTTTTTCAACTCTTCTTGAATCATTTTATTCGTCATCGCAGGATTTGCTTGTCCCTTAGATGCTTTCATAACCTGACCTACTAAGAAACCAACGGCACGATCTTTTCCGTTTTTAAAGTCTTCAATGGATTGAGGATTACTATCGAGCACACTCGTAATAATATCCAATAACTGAGAAGAATCACTCATTTGCTTCATGCCTTTTTCTTCTACTACTGTTTTCGGATCTTTTCCCTTCATGATTTCTTCAAACACTTCTTTCGCTTGTTTACCTGATATTTCCCCTTTATCTACCATATTAATCATATTTGCTAGATGTTGCGCTTTACAAGGATTATCCACGATTTTGATATTATCTTTGTTTAAGGCAGCAACAACTTCAACGATAACCCAGTTTGCTGCTTTCTTATAGTTGTCTGTGAATTTCACAACTTCATCAAAAAAATCAGAAAGTTCACGATTGGCAACCAATACATCTGCATCGTAATCATTTAAGCCAAAGGATTCTTGATAACGTGCTTTACGCTCATCCGGTAATTCCAACATCGTGGATTGTATTTCTTTGATCCAATCAGTTGCTATACGAATCGGAGGAATGTTTGGTTCTGGAAAGAACTTGTAATCAACATCTCCTTCTTTTTTACGCATTAGGATAGTCGTCTTTTGGGTTTCATCATAACGACGCGTTGATTGTATTACTTTTTCTCCATTTTCTAATACTGCAGTTTGACGCTCTACTTCTGCATCAATTGCTTTTTGAACATTGGAAATAGAGTTCAAGTTTTTCACTTCTGTTTTTGTACCAAATACATCACTACCAACCGGTCGTATGGATACATTGACATCACAACGCATACTTCCTTCTTCCATTTTTACATCACTTACGCCTAGATAATATAACATTGTTCTTAATTTTTCTACGTAAGCCGCAGCTTCTGCGCCACTTCTAATATCTGGTTCACTTACAATTTCTATAAGAGGAGTCCCTGCACGATTGAAGTCGATAAGAGTTCCTGCATCAGAGTGAAACTGTTTTGCAGTATCTTCTTCCATGTGCATACGATTGATTCGAATTTCTTTTTTTCCTTGTTCTGTTTCTATGGTGATGCTTCCACCTGATCCAATAGGATGAAATTGTTGTGTAATCTGAAATCCTTTTGGTAAATCTGAATAGTAATAGTTTTTACGATCAAATTTCACAAGTGGATCAATTTCACAATGCAAGGCTGTTGCGGCTAAAATAGCCAAACGCAACGCTTCTTTATTTACACAAGGTAATGTACCTGGGTGTCCTAAATCGATTTCATTTACACAAGTGTTCGCAACTTCTCCGAAAGATGTTGGAGCGGAAGAGAACATTTTTGTCTTTGTCTTTAATTCACAGTGGATTTCAATCCCAATGACTGTTTCGTATTTCATTCGTCTACCTCCACATCGTTTCCTACTAGTCCTGTTTCTTCTTCAATTGCACTACCAATATTGAACAATGTTTGTTCATCGAATGCTTTTGAAGTCATATTAATACCAATTGGCATACCTTCTACAAATCCAGTTGGTATAGTGATACTTGGGTATCCACTAAAGTTACCAAGAACCATATGATTTTCTGTAACTAAAGCATTTGAATCTAAGGATGCATCTTTGCTCGCTTCACTCAGTGGCGCAATATCCCCACTAGCACTCGCAATGATAACGTCGTAAGAACTTAACACTTTGTTTACTTCTTCTACAATTAAGCGTCTAACTTTTTGTGCTTTACGGAATATTTTATCCTGATTTTCTGCGAATAAGGAATAACTTCCAATGACAAAGCGTTTACGAACATAAGATGAAAACCCGTTGGTACGAGAATGAATCATCACATCTTCTACGCTTTCACCATCTTCACGCATTCCAAAACGGATACCATCTAAATTAGAATGATTCGCTGTTGCCTCTGCATTTGAAATAATAAAATACGTTGGCAATAGTGCTCTCATCAGTTTATCGTCCATATTCACACGTTCTACGATAGCTCCACGTGCTTTTAGTTTATCCATTAAATCATCAAAATTTTCTTGAATTTCTTTACGTACTCCAACTTGTACATTATCTAGAATCGCAATCTTTTTCCCCTTGATATCTGCGTTGATATTTGCACTATAGTTTTCTACTTCTTTATAAGAACTTGTCATATCACGATCATCACGTCCTGCAAGTACTTCTAAAGCAACTGCCGCATCTTTCATAGATGTAGTAAAATACCCTACATGATCAAGACTAGATGCATAAGGAATGATACCATAACGAGAAATTCTACCATACGTAGGTTTCATCCCAATGATTCCATTATATGCAGCAGGTTTACGAATACTATCTCCAGTGTCAGTTCCAATAGCTAACGGTGTAGCACCACTTGCGACTAGAACTGCACTACCTCCACTAGAACCGCCTGAGATACGAGTCGTATCCCAGGGATTGTTTACTTTTCCAGTATAAGCATTCTTATTAGTACCACCCATACCTAATTCATCCATACTTGCTTTCGCCACAAAGATTGCTCCAGCAGCCTTTAATTTATCTACGATATGTGCATTATAAATAGGCACGTAATTGTTTAATATACGTGATGATGCAGTGGTTGGTATTCCTGCTGTATTGATGTTATCTTTTAATACCACAGGCACTCCATACAATAAAGCATCTTTATCTATAGAGTCTAATTCTTTTATTTGTTCTTGTGTATCGATAAAGTTCACAACTGCATTCAGGTTTGGTTGAGATGCCTTCATTTGTTCAATACTTTTTGCGATACGCTCATTCACATTCAATTTATTTGCTGTTTTAATATCCATCTTACTTCACCACCTTAGGTACATGTACATGTCCTGCTTTTACGCTCTTCACATTTGCCAATGCATCTTCTTGTGAAATTACGCGATCGACTTCATCACTGCGTAAAAATGATGTTTCTAATTCAAAAGGATATACCATTTCTTCTACCCCATCTGTTGGAATTTCATTCAACACATCAATTTGATCTAACAATACTTTGAATTCTTCTTTTAATTCTTCTGCTTCTTGATCATTGATATCAAACATGATACCATTTGCCAGTTTTTTAAAATACTCTGTACTAAAGTTTTCCATTCGTTGCCTCCTTATACTAATGTAATTACGGTTGTGCTACTTGAACCTTTTTCTCTTTTGATAACTGCTGCATGAGTAGTATCACTATTTATATCCACTGTGATTTCAAAGTTTGTCGCAAATAAGGACAACTTATCATTGATCATCTGTATTGCGGATTTCACTTCTCCACTGCTTCGTGCATGCAAGGTAACAGTGATTTCTAATTTATCGATCGCATTATTCAAATAATGCCCTTTTCCTACAATGGCTACATCATATGGCATCTTATCTTTAAATGCAGCTTTAAAGCGTGAAAAGCTTGTTGCCGTTGTTCCATCTAAAGTAGTTGCAGCCTCTGTTGGAAATAATACCCATTGTTCATTGATAGATTGGAAAGTTCCATCTACCTTTGATTTATAATATACATCGCTAAAGAAAGAGCCAGGCAATGTCTCATCAGTAGAAGAGGTATTGTATAATGCTACATAAATTGGTAGATTTTGTCCAACTGCAGGAACTTTCTTACGCAAGTACTCTACAGTTTTTCGTGCAGTTTCTTCTGCATAAATTTGAAGTTTTTCTTTTTTCACAGTAGAGGGATTAATCGCATCTCCAATTTTATCATTCAATACGAAAGCTAAGGATATGCCTTTAATTTCATCTCCTTTATACCAATCAAATTCATATATATCCAATAACAATACATCGGTACTATCAATTTTCACTTCTCCGCCATCTTCCGCAGGAAAAGCTGTACCTACCACCGGATTCATACCATAGGGATTGTTTTCTTTGTTAAATCTTCCTAATAATCCCGATCCGCCCGAATATGCATCCAAAGTATCATAATCTAAGTATTCACTTTCACGAAATGTGTACGTATCTGGTGAAAAGTGTTCCTTGCTAAGTTCCATCAATTGATTTCCAATATTAAATGTTTGTGTTAAATCAGTGGATACACTTGCGTGCTTTTGTGCTGCATCACTTGGTTGATATGGCATATAAGAGGCATAATCATTCTCATTTACCGCTTTTAATGTTTCTCCTTTTTTACTCTCTGTGTCATCTTTACAGCCCCCTATTACGAATAGGGAAGCGCACATCAGTAAACAACCTAAGGTTTTTACTTTATTCTTCATTACCTTTCACCTCTTTCATAAAGGTTTCCTCATCCATCGTTAAAATATTCAATTCTCTTGCCTTCGTAAGCTTACTGCCCGCAGATTCTCCATATATAACAATATCTGTCTTCTTTGAAACAGAGCCACTCACATTCGCTCCTAATGATTCTAACATATCTTTGGCATCATTTCTCGTTAATTGTGTCAAAGTTCCTGTTAATACCACAGTTTTATTTGTAAAAATACTTTCACGCACTTCTTCTTTTTCACTGTCCATACGTAAACCATATTCTTTTAAGTGTTGAATGAGTTCTATGTTTTGGGGTTGAGCAAAGAAAGCAACAATGCTTTGTGCGGTTATTTCACCAATATCTTTGATAATTTTAAGTTCTTCTATAGAGGCACTCATCAATGCATCAATGTGTAAGAAGCGCTTTGCTAGAATCTTCGCAGCTTTCTTTCCAACTTGTCGAATTCCTAAACCATACATCATATCTTCAAGAGGATTATTTTTGCTTAGTTCTATCGCATCTACCATTTTCTGATAGGATTTTTCTTGGAATCCTTCCATTTGTAAAATATCTTCTTTATGGTCCTGTAAATGATATATATCTTCGATTGTATTTAACAAGCCTTGTTTATGAAAAAATTCTATTTTCTTATCACCCAAGGTATCTATATTCATGGCGTCTCTAGATGCGAAATGAATCATACTCTCCACAACTCTTGCGGGACAATCTTGATTAATACAATAATGGGCAGATTCTTCTGGAAAACGTACCAACGCACTGTCACAAATTGGACAATGGGTTGGAAAATGATAGACACCTTGTGTACCATCTCGTCTTTCAATGAGTGGACGTACAACTTCGGGAATGATATCTCCGGCTTTACGTACAACTACATCATCATGAATACGTATATCTTTTTCTTTGATCATATCTTCATTATGTAACTGCGCTGCACTTACAGTTGTACCAGCCACTCGAACAGGTTCCAACACTGCATTGGGTGTAATTCTACCTGTTCTTCCTACGGTAACTACAATATCTAATAATTTTGTAATCACTTCTTCTGCAGGAAATTTATAGGCAATGGCATAACGTGGAACTTTTACTGTTGTACCTAAGGTACTCCATGAAGAAATATTATTTACTTTGATAACCATTCCATCAATTTCATAAGGTAGTGTATTTCGTTGTTCACTCATTTCTTGAATAAACTCCCATACTTCTTCAATGGTAGAAGTTACTTTACGTAGTGGATTTACTTTGATGTGCATCTTCTCCATGGTTTTAAGTGCTTCTTCATGACTTTGAATACCAAAGCTTAACGCATCTTCAAAGTAATAAAGATAGGCATCTAATTTTCGACTTGCGGCAATGGAACTATCCAACTGTCGAATACTTCCTGCAGCGGCATTTCTTGGGTTCGCAAAGAGTTCTTCACCCTTTTTTTCTCGTTCTATATTTAATGCCTCAAAGCTACTCTTAGGCATATACACTTCACCACGAACTTCGACATCTCCCATGATATCAATATGCATTGGAATAGAAGGAATTGTACGTACATTGGAACTTACATCTTCTCCAATCACTCCATCCCCTCGCGTTAATGCTTGTACGAAACGTCCATCATGGTAGTGTAAAGAAATTGCTAATCCATCCATCTTTAATTCCACAACATATTCCACATGTGGCACAACTGCACGTACACGTTCATCAAACGCCTTTAAATCTTCGAAGTTAAACGCATTTCCTAACGATAACATTTGACTCTTATGTGGTACCTTAACAAAACCATCAAGGACTACTCCACCTACTCGTTGTGTAATACTGTTAGGGTCTTGATATTGTGGAAATTCTTCTTCTAGTTGAACCAATTCTTGATAATAACGATCGTATTCTTGATCATTTACACTTGGTTTATCTAATACGTAATATTCATAGGCAAAACGATCTAATATTCTGCGTAATTCTAAAATTCTTTGTTGACTCATAGAGACCTCCTATTTTTTTGTTAGGGAAGGATGACTGGTAACAATTTTTCGTATTCCATATTTTTTATCAAAAGCAATGACTGCTAAATCATCTTCCAGTTTAATAACTACACCATCACCGAATATCTCGTGTGTAACTAAATCCCCTTTACGTATTTTACCCTTTTTCTTAACAGGTATATCCTCTTGTGTATCTTCTTTTGAAACTTGTGGCTTTTGAGTGTGGAATTTTTGCGTAGTATCTCTTTGGAAAGTTGTACTTTGTGATATAAAATCACTTCCACTAAAGGTATCCACATCGGATGAAAAAGTATTCTTTGGTTTTGCGCCTACATCCAACATACAATCTTCTGGTATTTCCTTGATAAAGCGCGATGTTGTTTTTAACTTATCAAGTACATAACTATACCCATAAGAATCCGATAAGTATAATTGTTTTTTCGCACGTGTAAAGGCAACATATGCAAGTCTTCGCTCTTCTTCTAATGCTTCATGTCCACCTTCCGCAATGGACTTTTCATTTGGGAAAATTCCTTCGCATAAGCTGTATACAAATACATTATCAAACTCTAATCCCTTTGCGGCATGAATGGTCATCAATTGTACGAATTGTCCATCACTTAAATCTTCTTTGTCTGTATATAAGGATATTTCCTGAAGATAGTCATTCAATGTACCTTCTGGATTTGTTTCCACATAGTTGGAAATATCTGATATAAGTTCCTTTATATTTTCTAAACGTTCGATTTCTTTATCTTCACGAAGCATCTCTAAATATCCGCTGTCTTCTAATACCTTTGTCAATAATTGATCAATGCTTATCGCTTCATTTATAGCACGACATTCTTCAATTACTCGTACAAATTCTAGAATGCTTTGTTTTGCTTTCCCTTTTCCAATATCTGCACTCTTCAAGATTTCATACATATTTGTATCTTGTCGCAATGCTTCTTCTTCAATGGATTCAATTGATTTTGCGCCAATGCCTCGCTTTGGCGAATTGATAACCCGTTTTACTGCTAGATTCTTATATAATTCTTTTTCATCGTCTTCCGTTTTAGGTGCTAATAATCTTAGGTAACTCAATGCATCTTTGATTTCCGCTCGATCATAGAAACGGATCCCTCCATATATACGATATGGAATATGGAAATCCAAGAGTGCTTTTTCTAGTGCTCTTGATAGGTAATTGGAGCGATATAAAATTGCCATATCATGATAGTTCACACCATTATGGTTCATCGTAAGAATCTTACTAGCTACCCATACTGGTTCATTATAGTCATCCATCGCAGTAAAATGTATAATTTTATCGTCACTTTCAATTTGTGTAAATAAATCTTTATCAATACGATTTTTATTATTCTTAATCAATGCGTTCGCTGCGTTCAAGATTGGTTGTGTAGAACGATAGTTTTCATTTAAAACAACTGTCCTACTATTTGGAAAATCTTTTTCAAAATTCATAATGATGTCTACTTGGGCACCACGCCATGTATAGATGGTTTGATCGGGATCTCCTACAACACATAAATAGCTGTCTTCTTTTACCAACAACTTGATAATATTGTATTGTAAAGCATCCACATCCTGAAACTCATCTACATGCAGATAGGAAAAACGACGTTGCCATTTTGCGCGTACTTCTTCATTTCCATTTAAAATACGATACGCAAAAATCAAAAGATCATCAAAGTCTAGTGCATACATTTCTTTGAGACGCTTCTCATAGAACGCATATACATCGGCTTTAATCTTTTCACCCTCCCAATGTCCTGCGCTTGCTTTCGCCATCGTTGCGTCTATAAAATTTGTTTTATTCGCACTAATATAACCTAACATACTATTATAACTATATGACTTAACTTCTATATGTAGTTGTTTATACGCATCTTTTAAAATACTTTTTTGATCATCTGAATCAAGAATTGTAAAGTTACGGGGATATCCTAACGTTAAAATATCTTCACGAAGAAGACGTACACAAAAAGAGTGAATCGTCGATATGTTGACCGCATGTGCAATATCCCCAAGGAATGCTTCTACACGTTCCTTCATTTCTTTGGCAGCCTTATTTGTAAAGGTGATTGCCAAAACTTTATTCGGGTAAATATGACATTCTTCAATCAGGTATGCGATTCTGGTCGTTACTACTCTTGTCTTACCACTACCTGCTCCTGCGATGATACGCAAATGCTGATTTGTACATGTAACTGCCTCTAATTGATGCTTATTTAATTTATCTAAAAACGACACAAAATCACCTCCTCGTTATTATACTATACTTTTGCTTTATTTTCTTTACTTCTCCTGCAATTTAAGAAACATTATTGTCTTCTTATTCAAGATTATAAAAATCCATAACTTTTCCTAAAATAAAAGGATCAATTCCTATAGAAATACAGAAACCAATCCTCCATTTATTATATAAAAACTAATCTAGTCCTTTAAGATACAGAATATGTTTTGACAAATGTAAGAATTTCTTCATTATATATGCCACCACCCTGTGAAAGTTGTTTGTTTCCTCCACCTCTTAGATGATATTTCTCTGAAATTTCTTTGAATGTCTTTTCTGAATCAAAAGCCAATTCTTTATTGCTCGCAACCACGACATGAACATTATCATATACCTTCGCAACAAAAATAACTGCTTTTTTGTAGTTACTAGTAATAAATTGTGCCATTGCTGCTAAAGATTTGACGTCAATATCATCAAAACCTTGTACAATAACTTCTTCATCACTCTCTGCTAGTTCACGACCAAACATTTCATAATATTTTTGTTTCCATACAACCACATCTCTATTCAGCTGTTTATTCTCATTGATGATGCGATTTACTCCCGTACCAACGTATAAATGAGGAACTGCTAATGTACGACTCACTTCATCTAATACTTGATAACGGCGACTTACACAATCCAAAAATTGATCCCCAACTAAGTATTTTACCTTATAACCATTCGTAGTTTTCTCAAACCCAGAAATATACAACATCTGTAAGTAACGAAGAGAAGGTACATGAAGACATCCGCAAAGATTATAATCCAATGCCCCAATACGTACAACTCTTACATCATCACGATTTACATCCCCTTTTATCGCAAGTCTTTTTGCTTCACTTGGGGTAGGATACTGTACAGTAACTTCTAAATCATCACGAATCAATCCATTACATAATACCTGTAATTCAAATGCCATTTTATCTGTAAATTCTTCAAAATCAAATTCAATATCATTTTCATCATCGCCAGTATGATGAGCTAATGTGTTTACCTTGTACACATTTCCCAAAACCGCACTGATTAAATGCTGTGCTGTATGCACTTGGCATTTACGGAAACGCTCATGAAGATTGACACTCATAAATACATTGCCTTCTAATTCCACATCCAACAAGTGCCACAAATACCCATCTTTATACTTTAAATCAAGCACCATGTGTTCATTGATCATGCCAATGTCACTCGCCATTCCACCGCCTTCTTTATAAAAGATAGTGTCCTTGCACGCATGCCAATAACAACCGTTTTCTTCTTCTACTTTCACAACCTTTGTACTAAGTTCCGTAGTGAAACAATTATCATACAATTTATTTGTCATGTCTGTATCCTCCTCTACAGTATATTTTCTTCTATTTTACCATAGTTTCTTCCTTTTTTATCATCAAACTCATTTATATACTATGTGAAATCATGTTATAATAGTATCCAATGACAGGAGTGAATAGTATGAATCAAGTAGCGAGCAATTGGAAAGATTATGAATGCCTTGACGGAGGCAATGGTGAAAAGTTAGAAAGATGGAAGGATATCATTTTAAGACGACCTGATCCAGCGGTTATTTGGCCAATCGATGAGGTTGACAATGATTGGAAAAACCCACATGCACATTACCATCGTTCCAAAAGTGGTGGTGGTCAATGGGAATATAAAAAGAAATTTAAAGAAAGCTGGACTATCTCTTACAAAGAGCTTCGCTTCAAAGTATCTCCTACTGGATTTAAGCATACTGGTTTATTTCCTGAACAGGCTGCGAACTGGGATTTCATGATGGATAAGATTGAACATGCCAATCGAGAAATTCGTGTATTGAATTTATTTGCCTATACAGGTGGAGCAACTATGGCTTGTGCATATGCAGGGGCAAGTGAAGTTGTACACGTAGATGCTAGTAAGGGCATGGTTTCTTGGGCAAAAGAAAACATGGAACTCTCTCATCTAGAAGATAAGAAAATACGTTTTATTGTAGATGATGTATTAAAGTTTGTCGCAAGAGAAAAAAGACGTGGACGTACATACCACGCAATCATTATGGATCCACCAAGTTATGGAAGAGGACCGAATGGAGAAATTTGGAAAATTGAAGAACAACTATATCCACTTATATCTGCTTGTATCGATATTTTGGATGATGATCCCCTATTCTTCCTAGTAAATTCTTATACAACAGGCTTCCCTCCAACTGCTTTACAAAACTTGTTACATGCGACAATCCAAAAGAAATTTCCAAATGGAGATATCGTTGCAGGTGAAATTGGACTTCCTATTACAAAATCAAACACGGTATTACCTTGTGGAATTTATGGTAAATGGGTATCCAACAAATAAGATAAGAAAGAACTAGCAAAATCGCTAGTTCTTTTCATATACATCCTTATTTCAAATAAGCTTCCCAAATTTCTAATTCTCTTTGTGCACTCTCATGGGAATCAGAGGCGTGTATAACATTGTTTACTAGACGTACTCCTGCAGTTGCCTTATCATAGTTATCATCACTATATAAATGGCGAATCGTTCCTTCTGCAGCATCTTGTGGATTTGTTTTTCCCACAAGCGCTCTACTATATTCGATAATATCCTCACTTCCATCATATGCAATTTCCATTGGCATAATATGATGTGGACCCTCATAATAAAACGAATTAAACAATTTTCCTGGGAAATTAAATCCCTTATCCATAGAATCGATCACACCAGAATAGTGTTCCATCAAAGTCTTCATAATTTCCATATTAACTTCTAGTTTTTGTCCCCTTACAATATGTAGTCCTGCTTTTTCTAAATCATTGAGTACGGATTGTGCATTATTAGAAGCAAAAGCATCTGGTTTTAACATCATAAATGTTTTCTGTGTCATAATATTTCTCCTTATCTGACAAGTTCATCACTTTTTTGAATATGCTCGACGATTTGTGAAATGATTTCCACACGATTGAATGGCGTAATTAAATAATATCCATCCACAATCCCCATAAGCTGATCCACCATATCGCAAGACAGGGATACCGCAAGTTCACTTGCTTCTTCTCTTGTCTTTCCCTCATACATTGCAATATAGTTTTCATCTACATCAATTCCAGAAATCTCATTGTTCATATAGACTGCATTTCGATGGGATACAACTGGAATGATTCCCCCTAAGATTTTTCCTTTCAACTCTTGTTTGGCTACCTTTATATTTTCTAGCGCTCTTTTTGATAGCACGGGTTGGGTCATAAATACATCTACTCCATGTTCTTCTTTGCGCTTTGCCTTCGCAAGCTCTTGTGCAAAATTTGTGGCATTTACATTTAGTGCGCCATAAATCAAGAATGGATGAGGAAAGATGGTATCGTTTAAGTCTTTGATATAACTTGCTAATATTTGAGAATTAAAACTAAATACACCCTTTACCTCTGCACGATCTGCACTAGGAACTGGATCTCCTGTAACTACAAGTACATTATGTATTCCCTCAATACCTAAACCATACAACAATGCCTTAGTCGCATTAATATTACGATCTCTACATGTCATATGTGGAATGACTGTCATATTCATTTCTCTTCGTAATTTTGCGGCTAACATGGAACTATCAACACGTGCACGTGCAATGGGACAATCCGCAATGGTAATCGCATCGATACCTTGTTCGCGCAAATATTCTGCGTTATTCATAAACTTTTCAATATCACAATTATTAGGAGGATCAAATTCAACCGCTATAATATGTTTCCCTTTTTTCATCTTCTCATGTAAGGGATTTAGTTCTTGTGTCATTTTCACCATTGGTTCATTTGAACTTGAAACTTGACTACGTGCTTCGCTATGATGCTTAAGCAGTTGCGCAATCTTTTCAATATACACAGGTGTTGTACCACAACATCCCCCAACAATACTCGCTCCATCTTCTACAATCGCCTGCATTTCATTCGCAAAATACGTGCTACTATCTCTGAAAAAAGTACGATTTGCCATAATGGTAGGATAACCTGCATTTGGCATGATTAAGATTGGCTTACTACGATCTAGTGTTTGTAACAGTCTACGTAAATGCATAGGACCACATACACAGTTGTATCCATAAGCATCTACATGTTCGCACTCCACCATATTTTTTATCAATTTATTTCCTGATAAACCTTGTTGCGTATATCCATCTGCACTCACCGCAAAGGATGTAATAATCTTACTGTATTCACATTGTGTCTTTATATACTGTGCAATTTCTTTTAAACCTTTATCATTTGGAAAAGTTTCAAATAGGAAATGGGTTGCCCCTTCCTTCAAAAAGATATCTACAATAACTTTCAATTGTTCAAACATCGAAAACTGTTTCTGTTCAAGACAAGGTCCTATATCCGCAAACACTTTACAATCATGTCCCTTTACAGCTTCCTTTGCCAATCGATATCCTTCAATAATAATGTTTTGTATTTCTTCCATACTGCATTCTAATTTGGCAGGATTCGCATTAAACGTATTTGTTTTTATTGCTTGGGCACCTGCACGAATATATTCTTGATGAATCTCTAGAACACGTTGTGGATGCTTAATGTTTGCGAGTTCACAGTTAATATCTCCATCATATAAAGACGCATAATAGGTTCCAAATGCACCATCAAACAAGAATCCATCTTTATCTTTTATCATCCAAACACCTCCTTCGCAATATCTGCACTTTCCTTCGCATCTTTTGCGTAATAATCTGCATGTATCTCTTGTGCATATTCCTCACTAACAACAGCACCACCTACCATGATTTTACAATCATGTCCCGCTTGATGAAGTGCCTCTATAGTATCCTTCATCGCAGGCAAGGTAGTTGTCATCAACGCGCTAAGACCTATCAAATAGACTTGTTCTTTTATTGCCGTTTCCACCACTTTTTCGATAGGTACATCTTTACCTAAATCAATCACATCATATCCATAATTCTCTAAAACAACTTTTACGATATTCTTTCCAATATCATGTACATCCCCTTTTACAGTAGCCAAAATGATTTTTCCTTTGGATATCGTCTTTTCCCCTTTTGCGGACATGAACTTCTTAATTTCTTCAAATGCCATCTGGGATGCGGTTGCGGCATTGATTAACTGAGGCAAATAAATCTCCTTCTTTTCATATCGTTTTCCAACAATATCCAAAGCAGGAATCAAATAATGATCGACAATATGTAATGCAGTTTCCTTTTGTAAGAGTTCAATTGTCATCTTCCTTGTTTCTTCTTTTAATCCACGTCCAATTGCCTCTTGAATACTCATATGCTCGCTTTGTACAACTTGGGTTGTTTCTTTCGCTTCACTATAATGTGCAATATATTTTTCTGAATGTTGATCGATTCCATATAATACTCGATATGCACGAACCGCGTCCATCATAGCTTCTTGATTAGGATTCATAATTGGCATATTCAATCCGGATTGCATTGCCATAGTTAAAAAGTTTTGGTTTAACACCATACGTCTAGGCAATCCAAAAGAAATATTAGATACCCCCAACACGGTATGTACGCCAAGTTCATCACGTATTCGCTCAAGTGTAGAAAGTGTTTGTAGTGCACCTTCTTGTTGTGCAGATACAGTCAGTGTTAAACAATCTAAAAATACTCTGTTCTTTTCAATGCCATATGATTTTGCAACTTCGATAATACGTTTTCCAACTTCAAAACGTCCATCTACTTGTTCAGGTATTCCTTGTTCATCCATAGTTAACCCAACAACATTCGCACCATACTTCTTGATAGAAGGAAGAATACGTTCCATCACTTCCATTTCTCCATTGATGGAGTTCACAATTGGTATACCATTATAAACTCTAAGTGCCGCTTCAATCACTTCTGGATTTGTAGAATCGATTTGTAATGGTAAATCTACAATGGTTTGAAGTTCTTTAATCACCGCAACCATCATAGCCAACTCATCAATACCAGGCAACCCAACATTAACATCTAAAATATCTGCCCCTGCATTTACTTGTTCCATCGCAATGGACAACACGGTATCTAAATCATGTTCCAACAATGCCTGTTTCATTCGCTTGTTTCCAGTTGGATTGATTCTTTCCCCAATGACTTGAACATGTTGAATATCTAAACATTTCGTTGGTGTACATGCATACGATTTCGTATTCTCAACCATATTGAATTTTGATATCTTTAAGTGTTTCTTTAACTCTTTGATAAACTCAGGTGTTGTTCCACAACATCCTCCAACATATTGTATCGGCAAGTTTGTAAACCCTTCTAATAAAGAAGCAAACTGTGACGCATCAATATCATAGAGATTCGTCTTAGGATCAGGCAATCCTGCGTTCGCCTTAATGATCAAAGGCAACGTTGTATATTGCGCCATTTCTTGAGCTATTGGTAAAATTTCAACAGGTCCTAATGAACAATTGATTCCAATTGCATCTACTCCTAATCTTTGTGCAAGTAAGGCAAAACTTGCGACCGTACACCCAGTAAATGTACGATGATCTGCCTCAAAACTCATGGTCACAAAAATAGGCAAATTCGTATTCTCTTTCGCAGCTAAAATGGCTGCCTTAACTTCATATAAATCACTCATTGTTTCAAATACAACAAGATCTGCACCTGCTTCTTGACCAGCTAATACTTGTTCCTTAAAGATATCGTACGCTTCTTCAAATGCTAGATAGCCATTAGGTTCCAACATCTCTCCTATGGGTCCTATATCAAGTGCTACCTTCGTATGTTCTTGCGCTACAGATTTTGCCTGTAAAACAGCCGCAGAAATAACTTCTTGAACACTATATCCTGTCTTCGAAAGTTTTTTTATATTCGCCCCAAATGTATTGGTATAAATGATTTCACTTCCTGCATCGATATAAGTCTTGTGTATTTCTTTTATAATCTCAGGGTGTTGAAGTCCAAAAATCTCAGGAATTTCTCCTGGTTTCAACCCTCGTGCCTGCAACATCGTTCCCATTGCCCCATCTAAAAATATAATCTCTCTAGTTTTCACTTCCACATGTTGTTCCTCCTTTACGAAATTCACATCGATCACGTAATGAACAATACCCACATCCTCTTAACATAGCAGGTTGTGGTTCATCCGCAATCCCAATAATCGCTGTCACACTTTTCATAGGATGTAAAACAGAACTTTCGTTCACATATAACCCTATTTTCTTTGATGTCTCTAAAACATTCAATAAATCCTTTTGAATAGTGATAGGCAAATCTCCATATCCACAAGAATAACGATCTGTTAGATAGTTTCCTTTTTTCTTATATTCTATTTCTAACTGCTGTTGCAACTGATCACAAACATGTTCGATAGCAGCATTCGCACAACAATCAAAGATAAGTGCTTTCCCCATGTCTACTAGTTGTAATCTTCGCATTTCTTTCTCAATACTGATTCCTAATGTGACTGCCAACAAAAGACAATGATGACTCTTTTTTAAAAGCCTCTTAATATCGTCTCCACTTAGTACAACCTCTGCCCCTATCAGTTGTTGATTTTCCCATGCAAATTCACGATACATAAAACGAGGCATCGATAAAGCAATCACTTTTTGTTTCATATCCTCGATTTCTTTCATCATTTGTTCATCAGGCTTACTTTTTGCATTTCCTATAAAATGAAGTATCTCTTCATTTGTAAAATTCTCTAATGTAAGTTCCATAAAGACCTCCTTATGGCAGAAAGGCTTTCATCCAGCGGGAGAAAGCCATTTTTATTCTACTATATCCTACATGAACAACCTTCATGTATTCTTTCTTCTATTCACTCTTCATGAATTCTTTAATCATTGGAATACGTTTCTTTGTATCTTCATACCCCAAGTCAAACCATCGTTGTAATAATTCCTTATCTTGTGTATAGCGTGTTACGCCATAATCTGCACTTGGTCTTAACACCAAAGCTTTACCTTCTTTTTCAAGTTTCTGTATAATCCCCCATTGTTTTTCATAATTCAAATGACGAATACGCAAATTATCTCGCACCTCTTTATTTCCAGGATACATCAAACGTGCTAATTTAATTTGCCAACTTGCGGCAGGTTTACGCACATAATTCTCTTCCTTTGTAGAAATGAATACATGCTTCTCCATACCTTGGCGTATGCTTTGTTCGATTGGAATCATATCGATCAATCCGGCATCCATATATTTTTGCCCTTGAAACTCCACAGGTCTTGTTAATAAAAACAAAGAACATGAAGCACGCATCAAGCGCTGTTCTTCAGGGTCAAAACTTTCCTTTGGAAAATATTCAATAGCATTGGTTTTCATGTTATAAACACCAATATCTAGTTGCGTTGGATTCTCCATAAATGCCTTGTAATCAAGTGGTGCATGTTTTTCTATGTATTTACATACATGATGAATTCCAAACACGCCACGTTCGGTAAACAATGGATATAATCCTATCGCCTTAGGATCACTTGCAGAGTCTACCCCTGTAATTCTAAGTCTTTCTCTTTGTCCAGAAACAAATGGTAACAATACCTCCGCACCAGCACTAATACCAGTCGTATACGGAAATGTTATATTCTCATCAAGGAAGCATTGAAGAACACCACAAGTATATGCAGCTTTAGTCCCTCCACCTTCACATATTAATCCTATTTTATCACTCATAATCTAAGCACCTCAATGTTAATATTATACTATTTCTTACTTCAATCGTAAAGAATAATCAAAAGAAACATAAATCTCTACGTTTCATCCTTTTTTCATCAAAAATCCATCTTCTCATTATCTTATAATTCATCCTTTATTTTTAACTACACCTATGTATCGAAAAAGAACAGCTTTCGCTGTTCTTTACGTTATTCTACTATATAGTCTTCCTGTTTAGCAGCCTCTTCTTTCCACTTTCTTCCGAAGTAGAAAGTACCTACTTGAACAATGAAGAATACTACCATCCATAATGTCCATGTATCCACAAACACCATTTTTAGCGTGATGTCTTCTGTAACACAGAATACAATTACAGAAAGTATTGCGATGACGCTAGAAGTAAGTTTCAACCATGTTTTACGTGTGTAAATAATATGATCTTTTCCTTCTTCCTCTTCCTCGTCTTCTTTCTTTCGTTTTGATACTAAAAGGAATATTGCTAGAACTAATGTTCCCCCTGCTAATAATAGATTTAATAATGCCCATGTTCCCTTATCCGCAGCTTTTGGAGTTTCTTTTTTCTTCACAACTTCCTTCCCATCGGTTTTTGGAGTCGTATTATTTGGTACTTGTACCTCAGGATTCACCACAACAACGCCTGGAATAAATGGTGGAGTCAGCGGTAATTGAGGAATTGGAGTAACTGGTGTAATAGTCGCAGTTACACGCAATATTCCTGATATGGTTTGAATTTCATAGTTGCTTGTTTTATCACTCGCACCCGCAAAAACTGTAATTTTGCTAACTTTGTTTTCACTTGTACCAACCGCTTGTTGTGAACCCGTTATTTCAACTTCCATCGTTTGCTCTTTTACTAAAGCATTTTCAGAAAGAGTATAACCAGGTTGAACAAGTGCTACATTATCAAATACCTTAGAGGCACTTTGGGCAGTGACTGTAATAGCTCGTTTTGCAATTACTACATGTCCTGTAAATACTTCTGAATCTTGAAAATTTTCATTTACTGCTTTTAAATATATTTCATAAGTCCCCGCCTCAGTAAAGGATGGAATATTTTTAGACCATTCTTTACCATCTTTTGAATATAGAACTTCACTGTTTTCCACTGTAGTTTCTACTTTTCCTACGGTATGATCTTCTCCATCATACGTAGCTTTTGTATCTTCTACTGATACTTTGTTTGAATCATTTGATGCTTTTACAACTTCTAATAATCCTTCAACATAATGGATTTCATAGTTTTTCGTTGTATCTTCTTTTCCAAATACAATGCGTGCATCCTTAACGACATTTTTCGCTGTTCCTACATTTGTAATAGAACCAACTACTTCTATAGATTCAATTTCTTGACCTTTTACTAAACCATCTTTGGATACACTGTATTCTTTACTAGTTAACGCTTCTTTGTTGTATGCACGTTTAGAACTTGATGCAGTAATAGTCACATCACGTTTTGCGATATTTACTTTTGATTTGATTACTGCAGAATCCTCATAATTATCATCTTTCGCTTGTACATAAACTGTATATTCTCCTGCTTCGATAAATTGTGGCTTCTCTTGTAACCATTCTTTACCATCTAATGAGTAATATACTTTTGCGCCATCAACTGTAGTTTCTACTTTTCCTACAGTATGATTTTCTCCATCATACGTAGCTTTTGTATCTTCTACTGATACTTTGTTTGTATCATTTGATGCTTTTACAACTTCTAATAATCCTTCTACATAATGGATTTTATAGTTATTTGTTGTATCTTCTTTTCCAAATACAATGCGTGCATCCTTAACGACATTTTTCGCTGTTCCTACATTTGTAATAGAACCAACTACTTCAATCGATCCAATTTCTTGACCTTTTACTAAACCATCTTTGGATACACCGTATTCTTTACTAGTTAACGCTTCTTTGTTGTATGCACGTTTAGAACTTGATGCAGTAATAGTCACATCACGTTTTGCGATAGTTACTTTTGATTTGATTACTGTAGAATCCTCATAATTATCATCTTTCGCTTGTACATAAACTGTATATTCTCCTGCTTCGATAAATTGTGGTTTCTCTTGTGACCATTCTTTACCATCTAATGAGTAATATACTTTTGCGCCATCAACTGTAGTTTCTACTTTGCCTACAGTATGATTTTCTCCATCATACGTAGCTTTTGTATCTTCTACTGATACTTTGTTTGTATCATTTGATGCTTTTACAACTTCTAATAATCCTTCTACATAATGGATTTTATAGTTATTTGTTGTATCTTCTTTTCCAAATACAATGCGTGCATCCTTAACAACATTTTTCGCTGTTCCTACATTTGTAATAGAACCAACTACTTCAATCGATCCAATTTCTTGACCTTTTACTAAACCATCTTTGGATACACCGTATTCTTTACTAGTTAACGCTTCTTTGTTGTATGCACGTTTAGAACTTGATGCAGTAATAGTCATATCACGTTTTGCGATATTTACTTTTGATTTGATTACTGCAGAATCCTCATAATTATCATCTTTCGCTTGTACATAAACTGTATATTCTCCTGCTTCGATAAATTGTGGTTTCTCTTGTGACCATTTTTTACCATTTAATGAGTAATATACTTTTGCGCCATCAACTGTGGTTTCTACTTTGCCTACAGTATGATCTTCTCCATCATACGTAGCTTTTGTATCTTCTACTGAAACTTTGTTTGTATCATTTGATGCTTTGTTGATTGTAAATTTAGCACCTTCTGTTTTAATTTCATAGTTCCCTAATTCCTTCACATTTGTTACTGTGATATCATAAGTTCCTACATTTTCTCCAGTTTTTCTTTCTACTGTATATTCAAATTGTGCTTCTTCTCCACTTACCACATTTTTTAGTTTTGCGCTAAGTGTTGGTTCACTTTCTTTATATACTTTTTGAGCTGGATTTGCTTGAATTGTTGCGATGCATTTTGTAATAACAATTTCTTCAGTTGCTATGGATTCCTTAAAGTTTGGATGTGTTGCACGAACTTGAACGATTGTTTTTCCTGCATTTGTGCGTGTTGGAATGGCTTCCTTCCAAGTTGTTCCTTCATCAATGCTGTATTCAATTTTGCTTCCTTCTAATGCTTTTGCTTCTTGTGCTTTAAGTTTCTCTCCATCGTATACCTTATTTACATTTTTAACGAAGATTCGATTTCCATCTGCACTTGCTTTGTGAATAGTGAATGTCGATGTTTTTGTGTCCACAGTATAGTTATCGCTGATTGCTACATTTTTGATATGAATTGTATACTTACCAGCATTTTCACCTGCATCTCTTTTCACTTCATATGCAATAGTATCGCCTTGCACCATACCAGTTACTTGAGCTATCAATTCTTTGTCTTTTTCACCAAATATCTTAGATGTTTCTATAGGCTGAATAGTCACAACTTTTTTATCAATGACAATGCTACTTTCTACTGGGTCTGCTGTCTTATAATTTGGATTTACTGCCTTTACGAATACAGGATAAGTTCCTGCATTTACATATTGTGGTGCATTTGTAGTCCACTCTTCTGGCTTAACATCCGCTTTTGTTGCGTAATAGAATGTAGTTCCTTTTTCTATAAGTGAAGAAACCTTTTTTAAGCCATGCTTCTCTCCATCATAAGTTGCTGTACCTGCGACTACAGTTACTGCATTTTTGCTTGCTTCTGCTGGAGTGATTTTGAAAATTGCTGTATCCGTTTTAATCGTATAGTTTGCACTTGCTTTTGCATTTTGAATTTCAATTGTATACTCTTTTACATCTTCTCCCGTATCTCTTACGATAGAATAGGTTGCTTTGTCTTCTTTAACTAATCCTTCTACACTTGCCTCTAATTTTGGATCTTCTTCTCCATATACTTTAGTTGCTGATTTAGGTTTAATTTGTATTTCTTTTTTATTGATGACAATACTACTTTCTACTGGATCTGCTGTCTTATAGTTTGGATTTACTGCCTTTACGAATACAGGATAAGTTCCTGCATTTACATATTGTGGTGCATTTGTAGTCCACTCTTCTGGCTCAGCATCCGCTTTTGTTGCGTAATAGAATATAGTTCCTTTTTCTATAAGTGAAGAAACCTTTTTTAAGCCATGCTTCTCTCCATCATAAGTTGCTGTACCTGCGACTACAGTTACTGCATTTTTACTTGCTTCTGCTGGAGTGATTTTGAAAATTGCTGTATCCGTTTTAATCGTATAGTTTGCACTTGCTTTTGCATTTTGAATTTCAATTGTATACTCTTTTACATCTTCGCCCGTATCTCTTACGATAGTATAGGTTGCTTTGTCTTCTTTAACTAATCCTTCTACACTTGCCTCTAATTTTGGATCTTCTTCTCCATATACTTTAGTTGCTGATTTAGGTTTAATTTGTATTTCTTTTTTGTTAATGACAATACTACTTTCCACAGGCTCTGTTGTCTTATAATTTGGATTTACTGCCTTTACGAATACAGGATAAGTTCCTGCATTTACATATTGTGGTGCATTTGTAGTCCACTCTTCTGGCTTAGCATCCGCTTTTGTTGCATAATAGAATGTAGTTCCTTTTTCTATAAGTGAAGAAACCTTTTTTAAGCCATGCTTCTCTCCATCATAAGTTGCTGTACCTGCAACTACAGTTACTGCATTTTTACTTGCTTCTGCTGGAGTGATTTTTAGAATCCCATTTACATATTTAATCTTATAGTTATCTGTTGTATCATCTTTTCCAAATACAATACGTGCATTTTTAGCAGTGTTTTCAGCTGTTCCTACATTTGTAATAGAACCAACCACTTCTACAGATCCAATTTCTTGTCCTTTTACTAAGCCATCTTTGGATACGGTGTATTTGTTTGATGTCAATGCTATGCCATTATAATCACGTTCTTCACTATCTGCTGTAATAGTGATTGGGCGGGCTGTGATTGATACCTTAGCTTCAAATACCTTTGAATCATGATAGTTCTTATCTCTAGCTTGAACATATACAGTATAATCTCCTTTTTCAGTAAAGGTTGGTTTTTCTTTTGACCACTCTTTACCATCAACAGAATAGTATACTTCCGCATCTTTAACTGATGTTTCTACTTCTCCTACGGTATGCTTTTCTCCATCATATACTTCTGTCGATGGTTTCACTGTTACTGTGTTCTTATCGTATGATGCAGGTTTTACACTTAATATTCCATTTACATACGTAATATCATAATTTTTGGTTGTATCTAGGGAGCCTTCTTTTGTTTTTATAATAGCATCACTTGCTACATTGTCTACCTTTTCTCCAACATTTGTAACAACACCCTTTACTTTTACAGATTCTATTATTTGGTTTTCTAATAAACCAGTTTGCTCCTTTTCATCAAATAAAGTATAAGAATAGTTACTATTTTTCTGTGGTTCTCCATTATAGGTAAATTCCTCAGAAGCTGCTTTAATTTCAAGAGGACGAGGAGAAATCGTGATATTTGCATCTACAATATTTGAATAATCCTTTCCTAAAAAGTAATCAAAATAAGCTCTAACTTTTACAGGATATGAAGTTACTTTATTTTCATCATTATATAAAACTTGACTATAAGATGGAGCTTTTTTAGTCCATGTCTCACCACCATCACTTGAATATTCAAATCCACTCGCATTTTCGGATACTTTTTCCCCTAATCCATGAGATTTCCCATCATAAACGGCATCTCCATTTTTAACAGTAAGAGTTAATTTAAAAGGCTCAACATATTTTGCATAGAACACTGTATTGGCAAGAAACGTCATACCTTCTTCATATTTCACATTTTTATCAGTATACCATCCTAAAAATTTATAATTGAGCAATCCATATTTCTTTGTAGCATCCGGTATTGTATCCAACACCTTACCACCCTTACCTATTTCAAAAGACCTCTCTTGAGAGGATTGATTATCTTTGAAATAGCCTCCATTAGGATTAAAAACTACATTTATTCTTTGAGAGTAATGAATATATAAATCTAGCTTATTGTTAGTAACATTAAACTCTTTGATACCCTCTCCATTTATTGAAAAGCTGGTTTTATCATAACTATAGGAGGTCCCGTTCAATTTAATTTCATTTAACAAGTTTAAATCATTAACTGTATTGTTGCCACTTTTAATTTTCATGGCACGTGTCATTTCATCATGCTCTTTTCCATCTAATACATAATGAATATTAACTTTCATAGCATCCGTATAGTGAGCATAATGTAGTTGCCATTTATTTTTTAATCCATCTTTTTTATGTGTGTTCACACTATCATACGTTACAATAGCTGATGCAAGTGCTCCTTTGTCTACATATACAAGAGAGCTTCCTGCCATTGGGTCTATTACTTTATATACTTTTCCATTTTCAAAACCGTTTATTCCATACGTACGTAATAGAGTATATCCATCTCCTCCCATGTTTAACATAGCTTCATAAATATAATCATACTTCTCATCAAAGGTATAGCGAAAACGATCGTCTTGATCGCTATTATTATTATTCAAAGTATCTGTAATTGCTGCATCTCCTGGTAAATAGATATCCGCAACTGTTATATCAATAAAATATGGATCTGTAGACGTACCATTACCACTTACGATTTGATAATTAGCTCCATCTGGAGTATAAGGGTATGACATACTCTTTGTATCGTTTTTCTTACTTATACTTTCTTTTTTAGCGTCATCTAAAGTTGGTTGTTTTATATCAGATGTTTCATTTTCTATTTTAACAACATGAATGGTTACCTTCTTATCTAACATTCCTGCTTCATAGTCAAAAAGAATAGATTCATTTTCATAAACTTTATCATCTATTGTTATAGATTCTATTTTATAACCATCAAGTGCACTTACACTCAATTTCCCTGGTTGTTTATTCCCTTGAAAAACAAGATACTTCTCTTCCTTCATTTGATTCTCTAACTGAATATTCATATGCAATATTGCAACACCTTCTGGTAATTGTGTTGTATCATTCAAAGTTGCATCAGGTGCATTTTCTGTTTGCACAGTTACATATTCGTTATGAATAATGCTCGTATCTTCTGCGATTATACGTACAAAGGCATCTGGTAATAGTTGTACACTCATCGCTAAGATAATTAGAAATTGTAAAAATTTCTTTTTCATATATTCTCCCTCCACTTTCTATTAATTCTTACATGGTCTATACCACGTCCATATTACATTATACGGTTAGAAAATTAGAAAATGGTTAGTTTTTGTCAAAATAAAATAAAAAATATCTATCTTGAAGACTAGACATTTTTTGTGTTCACTTGTTGTAAATGATAATGTATACGAACATCGTTTTTCTTTACCTTTGTACGAAATGCATTGCATACCCTCTGGGCTATATCAAACGCAATTTCTTTTGTTGGACAAACGAGTAAAGCGATATATTGAGACCGATTCACTTTTGTGAATACATCCCCACTTCTTAGTGTTTTGATCATTGTTGTTTTTAATTTTTGCATATACTCATCGGTATATGAGGAATCTTTTGTATCGATTTCAAACACATACAAATAGTACTGTGTATGCATTCGTTTGGCATCTCTTAACCGTTGTTCAAAGATTGAGTCAAAAATTGTTGTTGTACAATAGAAAGCTCCATTCTCAAATGTACGTTGTTGATAGTACATCATGATTTGTTCTGGTTCTATCTTTTGTTCATTACAATCGATAATCTCTTTATGAAGGTCTCTCATTCGTTTTGAAAGCTCTAATTCATATACATATACTAATAGATTTGTAGCTTTGTGGTAATATTCATTTGCTTGTGCAAGATTTCCCTCTTTCACATACGCAAGAATTTGGTAGTAATATATATCTTCATTGCTAGGTTCTAACGACATCGCCTTTGATGTTAAAGCTTTCACATCATCATAGCGAGAATCCTTTAAACAATATTCACAAACAGGCGCAATGTAGCGTAAGAAACTACAACGATATTGTTCTTCTTTTTGTAAAAACCACACAATACTACCACTATAATATAACTTTCCTTTATATAATAAGAACAATTCTCTAATGTTTTGATAATCACATGCTTGATATTGTTGTTTCATTGCGAGGGTATGATGTAATTCTTCAAATTGATGACAATCACTATCCCATAACATATTTGGATGAAAACAATATCCATTCTTATCCGTCTTTATCAAATCTAATGTGCTAAATAATGGAATGTTCTTTAAAATCTTTCTCAACCTACATATATGAAACTTCAATGCACTATCAGGGTTATCGTTATTGTCCCATAGGATATCTATGAGTTTTTCTTTTGAAACGCTTTTCCCATGATGTAGAATGAGTACCTCTAACAAGTTTGAAGTATGTTTCGATAGATAATCATTTAAATGAATAGTTTCATCTTGGTAGGTAATCGAAAAATCTTGAAACAGCGTAATATACATTTCATGTTTAAGTCCCATATGGAATCCCCCTTCGAGGTTCTTACATCATTGGCGAGAATAAATTTAGGACAGCACGCATTATTTTCACTCGTAGTGAAACATTGCAACACTCTTCCATTGTCACCAAATGACTTTTTTCCAGCGTTTCCATATAATCCTTTTTCACATCCATAACCACTTTGCTCTTGTAAAACCAAACACCACATTCATAGTGTAAATAATACGAACGATAATCCATATTGACAGTTCCCACAATTGCCATTTCATCGTCCACCACAAAGGTTTTGCTATGTACAAATCCTGGTGTATATTCATAAATACGAACTCCACCTTCGATCAAATCTTTATAATTGGAACGTGTTAATTCAAACACGTACCACTTATCTGGAATATGAGGCACGAGAATTCGTACATCGATTCCATTTTTTGCCGCTAATAATAAAGCTGTCTTCATTTCATTATCAATGACCAAGTAAGGGGTACTTGCATACACATACTTGGAAGCTCCATTGATCATATTGATGTGTGTGTACTCTCCAACATTTTCTTCATCTGTTGGACTATCACTATAAGGTTGTACATATCCATCATTTTGAATATCCACGAACTCTTTTACATCCGCTTTATAGGTATAGACATCATCTTTTTCTTTTTCATCGTAGTTCCAAAATTGTAGAAACATCAAGGTAAAGTTCCAAACTGCCTCACCTTTGATCATTACACTACAATCTTTCCAATGACCAAAGCGTTTCTTACGATTGATGTATTCATCCGCAAGATTAACTCCTCCTGTCATCGCCACTTTACCATCTACCACCAAGATTTTACGATGGTCTCGATTGTTCATCTGAATTGCTAAACGGGGCTTAATAGGATTAAATACTTTTGCTTTGATGCCCAAATTTAACAATATTTTGTAATAGTCCGTAGGAAGATAGGTAATACAACCAAAGTCATCATACATAACACGTACTTCTACTCCTTGTTTCACCTTTTCTACTAAAACATCCAAAATTGTATCCCACATATACCCTGGAGCTATAATAAAATATTCCATAAAAATAAACTTCTCAGCTTTTTTCAATTCTTCAATCATTGCGTCAAATTTATCTTCACCTAAAGGAAAGAACGTCGTCTCTGTATGATTATAAATAGGAAAGATGGCATTCTTCCATAAGTAGTTAGCTTGTTTATGCGCAATTGGGTTTTCTTTTTCCAATTCTGCCATGATTTCTGCATTCTGCCAAGCAATCTCTTGATAAATACTGATTGCTTCTGTATCTCTTTTCCGTAGTTCTTTTGGTACTTTTTGACCACCAAACAGCAGATAAATCAATCCACCAAAAACAGGTAATCCCATAATCAACAATACCCATGCTATCTTATAGGTAGGATTATCATTTTTATTGATAATATATACGCTCATACAAAAACTTAATGCTATTAATATGAAATATATCCAGACGAAGTACTCGCTTAACTGAAACACAATTTCAAGAAATACAACGAGCTGAATTAAAATCAGCACGCCTATAATCACAATTTTATTATGTAAAAGTGAAAATATCTTACGAATCATGTTTCTTTCCTCCTATCCATTATTTTTCATTATGTAAATAACGTACCATCATTTCTGTAATTTCATCAAGCTTTTTCTCGTCAATCACTGTATCTTTCCCCGTTCCAGTACCTAAAACATATAGATTTCCATCTTTATCAACTTCACCTGAAGAGATTAAAACAGCTTTTTTAAAGAAAGACATCGCAGATTGCATACGCATATCTTCGCTTAATTTAACAGTTTCTACAGTATGTTTCTTTTGTGGAAAATGCTTCACGATATCAGCAGCTAGTTTACGATTTTGTGGATTGTATCCGATGCGTGTTTGTGAACCATTAGCAATACAATCAAAACAAATAAGATTTGGATTTTTTCCATTTTCAGTGAAATACTTCATACTAGAATCCGCCCCTAGAAAATGCAACTTATTCTTATCTGTGAACAAAAAGGCAACCTTTCTTCGTTCATCTTTATCCAATTTTCTGGCAATTTCTACAACTGCCGCAATACTTGCGGAGTTTCTATTAAAGTTGTTTTTGTTTCGAAAACCATGCAACATCATATATACCAAAGTAAATGTTAATATAAACATAACGAGTGATAATGAAAAGTTCGCGATGTTGGATGTTAGTCTTGGTTGAACTAGATATACTCCAACAAATACAAAAGCAAATACAATCAATAAAGGAACATACGTAGCCATCATTGTCTTACTTGCCGTTTTCGTTCCATCCATCGGGAAATAAAGAACCTTATTCCAAAACTTTTTTTCTGGTGTATCATAAGGAACCACGATGAGTGTCTTCGCTTGTTTCAAGTTTCCAAATAAATAAGAATTTGATCTAGAAACTAATTTCTTCCCAAGAATCATCTCTGATGAATAGCCTAATGCGGACATATCTTCATGCAATGCACTCAAAAATTTCTTCTTTTGAGAGCGTGTAAAACGACATCCAAATGTGGTTGTATATTTTTCTAATAATGTTTTTTCCATTACTTTTACCTCCTGCGTAATATTCATATTATACAAGATTTTCTCTGTGGATGATAGATGTATTCGCGTTGCTCCTCATATTTTTTAAAAAAGTGCTTGTATTCAAGCACTAAGTAGTTATTTCTATCGTTTTCTCGAAAGGGTTATTGTAAGCTCTAATAAATACCAATGGTTTCCCATTCTTACTACGTATGATGCTTTCAATCATAATGACTGGTACAGTAATCTTTAAATGCAATAGATTTGCGTACTGTGCTGGTACAATCACTGCGTGAAATCGCTGTGTAACCGTACCTTGTTCAATTAAAGCATCAATATCTAGAAGACTACGAAGATCGTTTACATCCTCATCACGATATAAACTTCTAATGAAGTAGACTTCTTCAACACTCAGAGGACGACCTTCCACTTTATTCAATCGAACGATACGCAAGATTTGTTCATCAGAACTGATATCCAAATAGGGCGCAGCATCTTCCGCATTCTTTAAGCTGAAATAAATAATATTGTAGTCCGTAGATTCATTATTTTGAAGTATTTCAGTTGCGGTATTTTTCTTGATAAGTTTTTGATCTGCGACGAACGTTCCTTTATTTTTGTCACGATAAAGGACGCCTTCCTCAACTAATTCGTTAACTGCATTTCTTACAGTCATACGACTCGCATCGTATTTTACCGCAAGATCGCGTTCAGAGGCGATTGGTGAATTCACTGGTTTCCCTTGAATTTCTTCATTGATCTGTTGTTTGATTTCTAAGTATCTAGGGACAGCCAAAATCATTCACCTCCTCTTAAATAGAATGTTTAGCGCATGAAACCAAATGTTTTCCATGGTTTGATATAATCCAACAACATGGTTTCATTTTCTGGAATATGCCCAATAACATTCTTTCTTCCATCATTCGGCATATCTTTCAATACAATGTGCACTTCACCCTTATAACGTAGGTAATTGTCGTTAACGATTACCACATCCCCTCTTTTAAGATCACGTGTATTTTTTGGTGGAACACTTTCATTGACATAGGTCACACGAGGCATCGTGCTTCTTGCCATATACTCACTCATGTCTCCCCTGACAAAGTGAGGGTGTTCAAATAATATCTTTTCTTCTGTAGAATGTAATTCTGCTTCATAATCGATTTTGAAGGTCAGCTTTCCTGGATCTATTTTAGAAAGTGTCGCTAATTCTTCTTCACTTGCATAACAGTTCGCAATGATTACATCATCTACTAGACGAGTCGCAAATAAATGTCTTGCAGCTACATCAATTGGTAAATCGCGGTGTATTTCCAAAGTACACAAGCCTTCATTCACCGCCCAAGGACCAAATGTCCCAGATTCTTGCGAAGAAATAAATGCTGCTACTTTAATATTCAAATTCTTGATATCCTGACTGCATTTCTCAAAATGTTCATAACTAATTCCACTATAACGTTGTGGATAGAAATTATGACATGTGATAATGTTATCCAGTTTTGGATAATGACTCATAATGTTATCTAAGTATTTTGTTCCTAAACTTGCGTTGATTTCTATTTTAAGGTTTTGAGGATTGTATGTCATCATTGCTTCTTTAAGACTGTCAAAACCTTCATCTAAACGAATTCCATCCGCATGCATTTCTTCAAAAAATGAAAGATCATCATAAGATATTCTCAATTTATCAAAGACAAATGGGGCAACATCCAATATCACTTCCATTCCATAGGAATGTGCATGATCAATCAATTCACGAAATTCTGCTAAGATTTCTTCTCGTTCTTTTTCAACGCTTAACAAGCAAGTAAAGATACGTTTAAATCCATAGTTCGCTGCTTGTGTTACATAAGCCTTGTCTTTTTCCAAAGTCGAATGCTCTGGATAAAGTGAAATTCCTAATCTAGCCATGATTAGCCTCCTTTGAGTTTCATGCTTTACGCATAAATCTTAGTCATTTTCGATTGCAGTTGTTTGTTCTTGTTCTTTCTCAATTTCTTTTCTACTTTTTTCTTCTTGTACATATTTTTCAATTGCACGAAGAAGTTTTACTGCTCTTTTTGTCGCTTTTTTCTTATAGAATAGATTGACAAGTTTGAAGTTCAAGTCTTTACTCTTTGTAGTACCCATAAAATCTTCTTTATAAGTAACTCCAATGTAGCCATCTTCTAAATCTTCAACTTTATAAGATAACGTGTTTTGTCCAGTAACAGAATCAAATATCGCACTATAATCATGAGGTGGATTCCATTCTGTAATGGTTACTTTTACATCACCTTTACGTTTCACTTTATTTTTCATAACCTTTGTATAAGTAAAACCTTTATGAATTTGACTTACACGTGTTCTTTTCCCAGTGATGTCTGCTATATCGTATGCAACAGATTCTGCAACACAGTTAAAAAAGTCCTCTGCACTCACATATAGTTTTTCTTGAACTACTACCATTGTTAATCTCTCCTTTTTCTCAAGCGTTTATTTATTCAAAACCGTGATTCTCTACTACTTCTTTAAACCAGTAACCTGATTTTTTGATCGTACGTTTTTGTGTCTTTAAATCTAACTCCACAAAACCATAACGATTCTTATATGCATTCAACCAACTCCAGCAGTCGATAAACGTCCACACGTGATAGCCGATGCAGTTACTTCCTTCTTCAATTCCTTTTGCTAACCATCTTAAATGGTCTTTATAAAATTCTATACGATAATCATCTTGAATTTGCCCATTTACTTTAAAACGGTCTTCATTCTCTACACCCATACCATTTTCAGTAATCATCCATTCGATGTTTCCATAGTTTTCTTTGATGTTGATTGCGATGTCATAAATCCCTCTAGGATAGATTTCCCATCCACGATATGGATTCATTTTTCTTCCTGGCATTACATAAGGATCAAAGTAATAGGTTGGCATAAATGGTGCATCTGGATTTGGCATATCTGCTTTTGCACAGACGCGTACTGGCTGGTAATAGTTTACTCCTAAGAAATCTACAGTATTATTTGCGATAATATCCATATCTTCTTTCGTGTATGTAGGCATTATATCATGTTTTTTAATGATATCAATCAGCATTGGATCATATTTTCCTTTTACAGATGGATCTAGAAAGCTCTTATTCGCAAAAAGCTCTGCGATTGTGGCTGCTTTCACATCTGCTGGATGTGAACTTCTAGGATATGCTGGTGTTAAATTCAACACGATTCCAATCTTTCCACCTTGTTTTAATGCATGATATTCTTGGATTGCTAATGCACTAGCTAAAGCTGTATGATAAGCTACTTGAACAGCAGCTTTTGGATCTACAACACAAGGATAATGATAGCACTGTAAATATCCACACTCTACGTGTACGATTGGTTCATTGAATGTAAACCAATGTTTTACGACATCTCCAAACAAAGTAAAACATGTTTTTGCATACGCACGATAATGATCTACTACCTCGCGACTTTCCCATCCTCCAATCGTCTGCATTTCTACAGGCATATCAAAGTGGAACAGATTTACAAATGGTTCAATCCCATTTTCTTTTAGTTCTTTAAATACAGATGTATAGAAAGTAACGGCTTTTTGGTTAACCTCACCAAATCCCTTTGGAAACATACGTGACCAAGAAATAGATGTACGAAAAGAATTATGTCCTGTTTCCTTTAGTAATTGGATATCCTCTTTATAATTTTTATAAAATGTAGATGTGTCTTGTGGACCTATCTCATCATGAAACTTAAAAGGTTCTTCTTCATACCAAAGATCCCAAATGTCTTTTCCTTTATCTTCTGGTGTATGTGCACCTTCACTCTGCGTAGAGCTTGTTGCACTTCCAAAAAAGAAATCCTTAGCGAATGTTACCATTTCCCATTCTTTCTCCTTTCCTTTTTCATAGCCTTTTTCATAATGATAACTCCAATAAGAACAATTACCAAACCACCGATAATCATAATCATTTGTTGTGTAACATTACTTGATGACACTGGAGATAAGACGATGAATAAGAATCCGATTCCGATTAAAAAAACTTGCCAATTGCCCCATTTTTCCATAATATTTACCTCTTTCTTTTATTCCTTTTATTTTGCTTCAATTTTTTTATTTAATGCAATAAATTTTTCTGCTAAAATTTTAAAGGTTTCTGCACTCATCAATTGATCTTCCGCATGTAACAGTAATAATACGATTTCTGTTTTCTCACCAGATGCTTCTTTTTGGATCAATTTTGCATGTGCAGCATGACCTTCTGTGAAGTAATCTTCACCTTCTTTGATTTTCGCTTCTGCTTCATCAAATTTGCCTTCTGTAGCTAAATCCATAGCTTCGATATAGCTTCCTCTTGCCATTCCAACACTTGAAATGATTTGGAAACAAATTAATTCAATACCTTCCATATCTTGATCTCCTTTTTTTAAAAAGCGGGAGAAGGACAACCCTCTCCCTGCTTATTGTTTTTGCTTATTCAGCAACTGCATCAGCAGCAGCTTCTTCTTTTGCTTGCATTCTGTTTGCTAACATTACGAATGGTGTCCATAGTAAGAATGAAACTCCCAAACATAAGATAGATACTAATGCAGCCATGATGTTTCCACCTGTTCCCATCCAAGCATAGAATCCTACTGGCATAACCCAAGGAACTTGTACGAATACTGGAGGAATAATTCCAGCAACTGTGAAACCATAAGCGATGGCAGCACATACTGGTGGAACTAATAACCAAGGAATAATGTATACTGGGTTCAACACGATTGGCATACCGAAGATGATAGGCTCATTGATGTTGAATACACCCATTGGTGCAGCTAATTTAGCAACTGCTTTAGAATCATCACGTTTAGAGAATAAGAAGATTGCGATGATAAGACCTAAGGTAACCCCTGAACCACCCATTTGAGCGTAAGCATCAAATGATCCACGAGTCCAAACATATTTCATAGTCTCTGTAGAATGTGTTTTGTTGAATACATCTAAGTTGTCAAGTAATGCTGGTGTATAGATACCTTCGATAATTGGTGCCATAACATTTGATCCGTGAAGACCAAAGAACCAGAATAATTGAACTAAGAATACGATTAAGATTACACTGAAGAATCCTTGAGACATTTCCAACATTGGTTGTTGAATATATTTCAAGATTAAATCATTTGGATATAATCCAGTAGATACTACACAAAGCTGCGTAATAATACCGAAAACGTAGATTGCAATAATCCCTGGTATGATTGCTGCAAACGCGTTGCTTACTGCTGGAGGTACTGTGTCTGGTAATTTGATAGTAATTTTTTTAATCATCAGTTTGATGTAGATCATTGAAGATAAAAGTCCAACAATCAAGCAAGTAAATAATCCGGCAGCACCTGTATAGCTACTTCCTAAGTTACCCCATGTTCCAACGCCACCAATTGCACTAACACCTGCATCATTTGCCGCACCTACAGTTAAACCTGCATCGGTTAATGCTTTTGCAACATCTGGTGCAATGTTTGTCATATTAAATGAAGCTGTAACACCTTGACTCATACAAGCCACAACGGAAGCGAATGCTACAACACCACCTGCGATTGGGTTAACATCGTAAGATTTTGCTAAGTGATAACCTAATGCAAATGTGAAACATAAACCTAAGATAACGATTGAACCAAAGTATACGTTACCATTTACGTTAATGACCTGCGTCATTGCTGTTGTAAAACTGTTTCCTTCACCCCACCATGTATTTGGTAAATCACGGAAGAATACGTTTAATAATACTGCGAAACTACCTACCATTGTTACTGGCATGATAGAGATAAATCCATCACGGATAGCTACTAAATGCTTCTGACTACCAATTTTGGCAGCGATTGGCATAAAGTGCTTTTCCATCCAATTCATAAATCCGTTCATAATTTTTTTCTTTCCTTTCACGTGTTTTTCTTTCAATAATTTAAATTCGGAACTTTATTCGATTCCTAGAAGCTTAAGCGCCTGCTCTAAAACTTTTTCCCCATTCATCTGTCCATATGCCTGCATGTCGATGACTGTAACAGGTTTAGAACCGGCCAATGTCTTCATTTTTGATTCTAAGAAACGAACCTGTGGTCCTAGCATAAGAATATCAGCTTTTCCAATATTATTAGCCGCTTCCGCATCAGCAACTGCCCAAATTTCGGCTTCTAAACCTTTTTTTGTCGCAGAGTCTTTCATTTTGTTCACCATCAAGCTGGTAGACATTCCGGCAGAACAAACTAGCAGAACTTTAACCATCTTCATTCCTCCTTTCCAGTTGGTATATACCACTTTATACACTTATGATACCATGTATTTCTAAAAATGCAACCGTTTTCTTTTATTTTTTTTCTTTCACATAATTTCGTTTTAAAAACTAAGCATCCAACTCCCTATATATAATATAGCAAGATAAATAAAGGCTTTTTTGATACTTTTTTATTTATACATACGAAAAATATTTATTTTTATCAAAATTATGGACACGCTTTCAAACGTGTGCTAGAATTGGTATAGACCATTTATGTAAATATATGGTTGTTCCAGAAAGGTCTAGACCACTTTATATTTTCATTAGACCAAGCAGAAGGAGGTATTATATGAAGAAAGATGCAGTTAAGATCGTAACGATTGGTGGTGGGAGCAGTTACACACCAGAATTGGTAGAAGGGTTCATAAAACGTTATGATACACTACCTGTTCGCGAATTGTGGTTAGTTGATATTGAGGAAGGACGTCAAAAGTTGGAAACCGTTGGAGCTTTAGCGCAACGAATGGTAGCCAAAGCTGGTGTCCCAATGAAAGTCATTCTAAGCTATGATCGCAGAGAAGCATTAAAGGATGCTGACTTTGTTACTACGCAAATGCGTATCGGTCGCTTGCCTGCTCGTGTGGAAGACGAAAGAATTCCATTGAGCCATGGTATGATAGGTCAGGAAACAAATGGTGCTGGAGGAATGTTTAAAGCATTTCGCACAATACCAGTCATTCTTGATATTGTAAAAGATATGGAGGAGTTGTGTCCTGATGCATGGTTGATCAACTTTACAAATCCAGCTGGAATGGTAACGGAGGCTGTCCTTCGTTATACAAACTTCAAAAAAGCGATTGGATTATGTAATGTACCAGTCAACATGGTTGCCGGATTAGCAAATATTTTCCAAGTAGAGGAATCCCGCGTAACGTTGGAGTTACAGGGAGTTAATCACTTTATATTTGCAACAGATGTCTTTGTTGATGGAGTATCTGTAATTGATGAAGCAGTAGAACGCTATGCCAATGTAACTGAAGAAGACACAATCGCTATGAAAAATTTTGTATCTTTACCATATTCACCTTCCTTCATCCGTGGATTACACGCGATTCCTTGCCCATATCACAATTACTATTTCTTTACACAAGAACAACTCAATGAAGAGTTGGAACAATTTAAAGAAGGTAAGGTTCGTGGTGAAGTCGTAAGTAAAGTAGAGGAAGAACTCTTCGAACTTTACAGTCATAAAGATTTGGATGTGAAACCAAAACAGTTGGAACAACGTGGAGGTGCCAAGTATTCAGATGCTGCCTGCAATCTAATACAGTCCATCTATAATGACAGCGGAGACATCCAGTATGTAGATGTAAGAAACAATGGAGCTATTTCTAACTTACCAGATGACAGTGCGGTAGAAGTTGCATGCCGTATCACAGCGGACGGCCCTAAGCCGCTGGCTACTGGTGAACTTAAAGTTCAAATTAATGGGTATGTCCAGATGATGAAATCATTTGAACGTATGGTTGTAGATGCCGCAATACGTGGTGACCGCAATCTTGCGATAACTGCCCTAAACTTGAATCCTCTCTGTCCAAGTGATGCATTAGCTAACATTGTAATTGACGAACTACTGGAAGCACACAAAGACTACCTTCCTCAATTCAAGAAATAATCTTGGATCAGTTATCTTTTGATAACACGACTGCTGGAAGGCAGTCTTTTTTTTAGATTACGAAATTAATATCATGCAAAAAAACGGACACCTAATGGTGTCCTTCATTCTTATACCTACTTCTTTGTTATGCTTGATATCTTCATGATTGCATCGCGATACATGCGAAAACCTTTTGCAAAGCAATGATATAATCATCAATTAAATCCATTGTTATAATCAAAGGACAATACGTTCTAATCACTCTTTCATTAGGCTTTACTCCAATAATGAACCCTAGCTCAAACAAGCTTCTCTCTATTTCCAGCATTGTTTGAGAAGAAATGCTCTTAGACAATTCGATACATTGCATCAATCCAATTCCCCTAATCTCTGCAATAATTGAATAGTCTTGTTGTAACTCTTTATACTTTTTCATAAAATAAAAAGCCATAATATTTGATTTATCCAACAATCGTTCACGTTTGATTTTTGATAGAACTTCATAGGCCACTCTACACCCAAGTGGATCGTTTTGATGAGATTGTGCATAATGAAAATCCACTTTTTGAGTTTCTAGCACCGTATCTCCATGAATGATAACTGCACTTACTGGATAACCATTTCCAACACCTTTGCCAACAGCAACCACATGTGGCTTCAAATCATAGTGCATATAGCCAAACCATTTCCCAGTTCGCCCGATTCCACAAGTTACCTCATCAACCACGATAACAATATCATTTTCTACACATAACATCCCAAGTGCACTCACAAGGTTCTTCGAAGGCAGTTTAACCAAACCCGAACTATTGCCTGGTTCAAATACAAATATTCCTACTTTAGAAAAATCGACTTGAAGGGATATTTCTTTATAGTATTGCTCTACACTTTTATTCTCACGATAATCCCACTCAATAAATTCCCATTCTTGTTTAGGTTTTTGCATACAATTCCCATAAGCAGATAGATATTGTTCTTTCAAACAAACACATTTTTTATTTGGACGTATATTTTTCGCAAGTTGAACCCCATACTCTACCGCTTCACTTCCAGATGATAGAAAAACGCATTTACCGTCCTTCCAATTTGTAATATTTAACAATTCCTCTGCGCACTTTTCTGCAATTTGATGACCATATTTATAACCACAGTGAACAATCGTATCAACCTGTTGATGAATCGCTTTATTTATGTCTTCATCACAATGTCCTAACGGTAGTATCCAAACTCCAGCCTCCAAATCAAGGTATTTATTACCTTCATTATCATATACATAACATCCTTTCGCATAAGCAATATTCTTTTGATACATCTTATAGCCAGTGCTATTTAATAAAACATCCATTTCCCTATCGCCTCCTACTCATAAGACATACTCATATAATTTATAATTTGTCCATCCAGTATCCTCATAATACATCTCAATCATATCAATGTATTTAAACCCAATGCTGACATACAACTTTTCTGCTGGAATATTTCCCTGTAATACATCAAGGCGAATCGCCTTGATCCCATTACATTTTCCTATTGATAACACTTCTTCGATCATTGCTTTTGCGAAACCTTTCCCTGATTGCTTAGGATGAACACCCAGTGCATGAATCACGTATACTTCCTTTGATTCAATATTTGATGTCCATTGAATTGTTTGATAGCCTTCATTGGCTTCCTGATTTATGATCATAACTGATACAATATCATCATCTAATTCACCAATATAAAGTTCTCTATTTTCAATCGAATTTTTCAATAACAAAAAATCTGGATAAATGTCTTTCTTCCATCCAGGTGAATATCTTGAAGTTTGCATTTCATCTATCAATGAATGATAAAACTTTCTAACTTTGTTTAATTCACTGGGTATAGCTTGTCTTATAACAAACATGTAATCTCCTTTATCTAACGCTACTTTGTAAAGTACTAATACTTTTTAACAAACTTTGAAATCAAAGCTCTACAAGTAGCCATTTGAATACAAGCATAAAAGTCTTTCGTTACTTCATGGCCGTGTCCTACGGTTGTCGCATGATTGGCATCCTCAACGCTCTCCCAGAGAACAAAATCTGTCCATGTATTATCCTGTACATAATGTTCCCAAGATATAAAACCCTTTGCTTTAGAAATCACTTCATCATGTAACTTTTGTGTTTTCTCAGTAAACTCACTTTCTGTTACATTCTTTTTAATTTTGTATGAAAAAATCCATGCTGTTTTGGCCATATACTTTCTCCTTTATAAATCTGATTTATATAGCTACATTATATCGTTATAAAATATAGATATCAAGCTTTCACCCAAGGGTTTGATGTTGTATCTCATTTCTTTGATGAAACCATTTTTATATAATTCACCTATAATCGAGTAGGAGATAAATAATTATTTTATTTATCGTCCTCTCACACCACCGTACGTACGGTTCCGTATACGGCGGTTCAGTATATTTTATATAGAATTGTTTTTATAGAGGGTTTCCATTGCTAGGAATCCTCTTTTCTCTAGAACTTTATTAGGAATCGCTCTACACATGATGAATGAACTTGCTACTCTGGCATACCCTTTTCGCGTGTTCGCCCATTCCCATGC
>NZ_JBSPEZ010000008.1:0-95325 GCF_053848845.1 Amedibacillus sp. YH-ame6 | reverse complement strand
CATTTTACGAATGAGATTTGCGAGTTTCTTTTTCTTTGTGGCATAGCCACCAATGTAACGAATCATACGATAATTTTCATCTGGAATATGAAGCATAAGTTTTTTCATAAAAGAAACGCAAGTATCATAGACATCAACGCGTTCACCAGATGTATGGTCTTCATAATACCAAAGCACATGATCCATATCATAATTATAATCTAAGATGCGACTTTGAGCCATAACAGGACGACCAACATAGCGAATAACATAGTCGACACAGTCTTTTACATCCTTATACTTCGAAGGAGGGCAATGAACATAAAAGCCATCAGGGTATAATTTATAAAGAGAACGTTTTAACTGTTTGAATTCAATTGTATCGATGTGTGAAGAAAGATTATCAAGAAGCTGTTTCATAAAAGAACGACGTAAAGAAGCGTAGTTGATATAGGAAAGTTTTTTGAATGAACCACATTTACGAAGTCCACCTTCAGCGAGAAGAACATGGATATGAGGATTCCAATTTAGAGGTCTACCAAAAGTATGAAGAACAAGAACGGCACAAGGAATTAAAGAATCGGATGTATTACCAGCATTACGAATTACAAAAGAAAGAGTATCGTTGACGGATTGAAAAAGGATATCGAGTAAAGAACGGTCTTCACGAAAATAATCACGTAAATCTTCGGGAATGGTAAAGACGCAATGACGATGAGAACAATCAAAAACTTTTTGAAGAATATTGTGAGAACGAATTTTGGCATATTTCATACCACAAGAATTACAGAAACGAGATTTACAAGTATGCCAAAGAAAGGTGAAGTTATCACAAGAAGGACAATCATAAAGAGAATGACCAAGCTCGTGTTGATGACAAAGGATAACAGAGTTGATAGCCTTCATAACAGAAGAGCGAATTAAGTCAGGGAAAAGATGGAAGTGGTAAGTAAGCTTATGTAGGTTTTCAAAAAAGATATGAGCAATGGAAATATGACTCTCACCAGGACGATAAGAATCACAATGATTATGTTTAGAAGCAATCTCTTTTTTTGCGAAAACAGAAGAGTCTTTAATCAAAAAAATCACCTATAGATAGTATACTATATCTACAGGCGAAATTTAATCTTTCGGAATGTCCTTCAGGACATCTTTTTTAGTAAACTGAAATATGTCTTTTGGTTCAATGAACGCAAGGTCAAAGAGTGAATATCTCTTTTATAATATAGATTCTAAAGAAATCTTAAGTAACCGTAGTCTATATCAAATGGTAAGATATAATAAAGAAAAAGGAGTGAAATTATGTTGTCGAAAATACTGGTTGTTGATGATCATAAAGAAATAAGGGAACTCGTATCTATCTTGTTATCAGGTGAAGGGTATGCGGTCTATGAAGCTCAAAATGGAGAAGAAACGATAGAGATGGTAAAGAGTGATATGTATGATGTCATAATTTTAGATGTGATGATGCCTTTTATGGACGGATATCAAACATGTACTAAGATTCGTGAATTCAGCAAAGCACCTATTTTATTTCTGAGTGCGAAATCACAAGAAGACGATAAGATATTAGGTATCGACTGTGGTGGTGATGATTATTTAGTGAAACCTTTTTCTTATGTTGAATTATTAAGCAAAGTAAAAGCTCTTATTAGAAGATATCACGAATATAATAGGGAAAGAGTAGAACAAAATTCTATTCAATTTGTTCACGGAATCAAAATAGACAAGACAACAGAAAAAGTATATAGGGATCAAAAAGACCTCAACTTAACGACATTGGAATTTGATATTCTTGCATCATTTATCAAAAGACGTGGAGAGATTATTACAGTGAAAGCGTTATATGAAACTGTTTGGGGAGATAATTATTACTTCGGCGCAAATAATACAATTATGGTACATATTGCAAATCTTAGAAAAAAAATAGAGGTAGATCCACAAAATCCCAAAATTATTAGAACAATTTGGGGAAAGGGGTATCGCTGTGATTGAACAAATAGGGAAGAAATGTATTCGGATTTACGGATTTCTTTGTATACTACTTCTAAGCTTTTTTATTACGTACTCTTATCGTTACGATCTCTTGGACATGCTTAAAAAAAATAACAACATCTCATTTTCAATCTCTCGTGAAGATATGGATCACCTTTCGAAAGAGTTTATAGGAATAAAAGCAGAAAATGATAACATAGATATCATAAAAGAAGTTATGGAAAAATATCTTCCTGATTATACATATATTCTCTATGTGATAGGAAATGATGAAAATCCTTTTCGGCTTTATTCAGATGGATATGCCCCAACGAAGCATTCTACTAAATATGCGCAAAGCATTCGAATTCCTTTTAGTAATGATGTTATTAGTATTGACCTTTATCCAAAATTCACAAAGTATTTGATATACTATCGATGTTTAGCATTTGTGATTTCATTTCTAATCACTTTTCTTTGTGGCTGTTTATACAGACATATACGTAAGAAAATCAAAGATGCAAGAATATTTGAAAGGCATGTGAATTCTACAAGATTACGCTTTTTAACGAGCCTATATAGCAAACTAGTATTATTGAATCTTTTTTCTGTTTTGATTGCACTCGGCTTATTCTTGTTTATGTTTGAAAATCGATATATATTTTTTGAATATATGGCAGAATTTCATTCTCCAAAACATGAACCGTCTGTGTATATTCAACGCATGAAAGAAACGTTAGTGAATGTTTCTTTAGAAACATTTAGTGATAAGGAAGTTACAAAGTTGTTAACAAGCTTGAATTTAGAAAACTATGAGAGCTATTTGTATGATGAATATGGAAATGATTATTATGCAAATAATCCAGATATCCAAGGATATAAATGGTTTTTAAAGGACACCAATTATGATGTAAAAATTATAACAACACCATATTTTTATAATCTACCAATCTGTACTAAAAATCAAACATTTCAATTACTTATTTATGACTATCCTGTAGTTTCCTATATGAACATCTATTTGATTATGATTTCGATGATATCTTTAAGCTTTTTTCTAATTGTATTGTTTCATTTTGTATACAAAAAAGTTAGAGAAATTATGAAGTTACAAAATGATATTCAAATGCTAGCTGCTGGGATTTGGGAGTATGAAATTATCACTAAAGGGGATGATGAACTTGCCTCGCTAGGCTATCATATAGAACAAATGCGACTATCACATGTAGAAACTCAAAACAATGAAGAAAAAAGGAAAGAAGCAAATAAGAAATTAATAGAAACTTTATCTCATGATTTACGAACTCCTTTGACAGCTTTAAAATCATATATTGAAATTATGCAATTACAAAAAGGAAATCCTGAAAGGTATGCAGAATATCTACAAAATTGTATTGGAAAAATAGATGAGATTAAGAAACTTTCAGATGAAATGTTTATGTGTTCTTCTGTGCCTGACAGTAAGAATAAAGTCGATATGAAGTATGTTTCATTGGGGGATGTATTCGCTTTATTGAATGAGAACAAAGAATATTTAGAAATAAAAGGATTTTGCTTAGATATAATAAAGAGTATAGATATAAGTTTGGATATTTATGGAAATGTAAATCTTATGAAACGTATATTTAATAATATCGTATCTAATATCATCAAATATGCAGAACCTTCTAAGTCAATCATATGTAGCTTCGAACTATATAATAAATATATTATGCTTGCATTTAAAAATCAAAAGAATAAAAAAAGAGACGATTATAAAAGCAGTCATTTAGGCTTAAAAAGCATTGAAAAAATGATGCATTTGATGCAAGGGGAGGTGGAGTTATTCGATGAAGAGTGTTTTGAGATCAAACTGTACTTCAAGATAGAGAGATAGACGCATACTACACATCAAACCAAACTAAACAAAAGATAGTTCCTTATGCTTGAAGCTAAATACAAATCGAAAGGTTTATGTTTTGAATTTAGTGCAGCAATAGCTAAGAAAATGTAAAAGGTCACCACACAGAATGTTATAAATGAAACTTATTCTATGTGGCGACCTTTTACTTGATACGTAAGGATGCTAGTTTAACTTGTAAAGCATCACGAGCTTCTTGTAAATCATCGATATGTAATACCGTTTCTTCCATAGGGCACATACCATCTTTTTTACGATTTATGATATATGGGACTTTTTCTGAATATTGAATTGGAATTTGATGGGTAATAAAAAATTGATAGGCATGTTCACTGATTACCAAAGTTTCTACTTCTTTAACACCACCAAGGACCATCATCATTGCAGCAGCTTTTCCAATGACTTTGTCCGCAACATAACTATCTTTTAATTTTCCTTCCTCAAGGAATTGTAAGATAGGCAATATGCCATGTTTTACCTCAGTATAGATATTCCCATTTTGTGATAGGACGCAAGAATATTCATTACTTGTGAGTATGTGCATTAAATTTTCCATAGGCTTCCTCATTTCCATTCTATAACTTTACAAAAATTGTATAAAAAAAGCGATCAACAGGAGTCGCCCGATACAACTATAGTTTACCACAAAATTTCACAAAATGTAAGACTATTAAAACCATTTTTTTAACGTATAATATGTTTATAGAAACAAGGAGGGATTTTATATGAAAGTCCAAATCTACGGCAAGAACATTACAGTTACACCGGCAATCGCTGAGAAGATCGAGAAGAAGCTAGATCATCTTGAAAAGTACTTCATGATCGAAGAAAACGTTGTCGCTAATGTAGTTGTTCGAGTTTATCCAAACAAACAAAAAATTGAGGTGACCATTCCTACGAAATTTGCGGTACTTCGTACCGAAGTCGTACATGATGATTTATATGCGGCAATTGATTTAGCAATTGACAAGTTAGAAGATCAGATTCGTCGTCAAAAAACAAGACTTACTAGAAAGAATAAAGAGAAATTAGCTCATGCATTCTTAGAAGAAATGGAATTTGAAGAAAGCTACAATGGAGAAGATGAAGTCGTACGTACAAAATCTATTATTCCAGATACAATGGAATTAGATGAAGCAATTATGCGTATGGAAATGTTAAATCATAATTTCTTTATTTATCGTGATGATGAAACTCATGAAATCGCAGTTGTTTATAAACGTAACGATGGCGGTTATGGTTTGATCGAAACAGAATAAGTTTATAAGAGTCTCTAAGAGGCTCTTTTCTTATGGGATAAGGGATGATACAATACAAGAAAAGGGGAGGTGCTCTTATGTTTATGAGACCAGCTACTAAGGAAGATGTCCAATCATGGAAAGAAATATTTGAACAATATCATCGCTTGATTACACCATCACGAAAATCCGCTCGAGAAATGATTGCCTATCTACAAGAAAAGTATGGATGTATTTCGTTTGAGAACGAGGAGTGGCAACAAGCTATTCAAAAAGAAGTTTTAATGAATGAACACAATCTAGAGAAAGTACAACCGAATACACCAATGTGTGTACAACTTTATCAACTTGAAGATAATGCTAGTTCGCATCATATATTTGAACAACGAGCGGAGGTGTTTAAAGAAAGTGAGATTTTTGTTGGCGTAGAGACGAATAGTGGATACCTTCATATAGAGGGAAGTGATGTTCTATATGATGAGCTATTTGTTTATCAAGGTTTAGATGAACAAGATATAAAGAACCCATTTCTAGTAGCTCAATATGTAGAATTGTGTCATAAATTTGCGGTAGAGATTGTATAATCCTATCGCTTTTCTATCTCTAACTATCTCTTCTTTTATAAGGAACAAGCAGAATTCAAAATTAACGGTTGAAATATACGGAGAAATTTGGTATTATAGTTAGGCACTAAAAGAAACTTCTGTCTACATAGCTCAGCTGGATAGAGCACACGCCTTCTAAGCGTGCGGTCGCAGGTTCGAATCCTGCTGTGGACGCCATCTTATAAGAATGACCGATTATTATCGGTCTTTTTCTTTGTGTACAGCAGGAATTTGTGGAACACAAATAAAAGAATGCAAAAAAAGAGGAATTAAGTTTATATAGTTGTATTATTTGTTGTAAATCCCTTATATTTATGGAATATATTATGTATAATAATGATGTAAGTAATGAATTTTTTTATATTTAAGGAGGGACTTATATGAGTAAATTAAAAAAAAGAGGTCTTATAATATTAATTTGCTGTGTAATATTTATTGTTATAAGTTTTATAATACCAAAAAAAATATACGGTAAATGGTATTTATATAACGGAAATAATATAAGTACAGATACTAATATTGTAAAACAACTAAACCCTAAAGATTATATTGAAATTTCAGAAAGAACAATGAAAACATTTACAAGTGATGGCAAGGATGGAATTGGAGAATGTAATATAACATTCAATAAAATCCATAGTGGAGATACTATATATAATTTTAATGTAAGTAACGTTGGAGAATATAAAATTTTAGTTTTAGAAGAAATAGGATACGATGATGGTCATACAGAGGAAAGTATTAAAAATGGACATAAATCAACTTATGTATTCGATAAAAAAATTGAATTTAAAGAGTAAATCATAGTGCAGTTTTATAAAATTTATATTTGTTTAATATATCAATAATTTTGTTTAGATGAAATATATTTGCATTCTTCATTTTATGTATAAGTGTAGCTAATCGTTCATATAATTATACTTACAAAATATATTGTCCTTTTGAAGTGGTCATAATTGTCACAACACACATCTAATAGTAGAATGTAAGTGGAGATAGATGTATCTCAAATACTTGTTGCCATTCGAAGAGCAACTTAAATAAGAGCGAGTTCAAATGTTAGAAATCCCTTCGTATGATGGGTTTTTTTTAGGAGGAAAGATGGAAACTGGACATTTTCAATATTGATACATTGAGACATTATCATTTCCGAATAAGATTTACACTATCGAAATATAATTTCATTGATAAAATATGGGATTTATGGTATATTATCTATTGTTTAGTCGCTAAAGGAGAATACATGGACACCTATTATGAAGATATACTAAAAAAAGTAGAAGATCATATGAAAGAAGAAGACTTTCAAAGTGCTTATAAGATTTTGGAAGAAGAACTTTCTATGCCCTATATTCCAAGAAATATGGAGGCAAAACTCATCGAAGCTTACAATGCATGTCGTAGTGAATTAAAACTCAATCAAAGTAAGGTTTATGAGGAAGAAGATGTCGATGCGATGCTCGCTGGATCACTTGAAGAACAGTTTCTAGCGATTGAGCAGTTAAAGAAAAGTAATATTCGTAATCATTTTGAAGCAATTCAAAACTATTTGTCTGGAGATGTGAATGTGTTGGTTCGAGCAATGCTGATTGAAGCAATGATGGAACAAAACATTACGGATGAATTCACGAGTAAAGTAGAAGGTATGGATGTAACATTCTCTCCTTGTGCCATTGAAATGCCAATGGAGGCAGAAGGAGTTAGTGCTGCGATCAATATCTTACGCGAATGGTTTGAAAACGACAATCCAACCTTCACCATTATGTGTGTAGAAACGCTTGTAAAGGAAGCTTATATGCGTTTACCTTTCAATATTGATGAAGATGAAAAAGAGGCTCTAGCCTGTGCGATTGCTCGTTACGTATTCTTTGCTCATGAAGAATTTGATGCATGGAAAGCATTCAGTGAAGAAAAAGAACTTGCACAATATGAGGGTTATGAATTATTATTAAGTACGTATGATATCTTATAAAGAAGTAAATGAGTTGTCGTAAATATAGTAGGAGGTATGGACAATGAGTTCAACATGGGAATTAAAAGAAAAATCAACAGGAGAATTAACAACAAGTGTCGAAGGTGAAGCTTGGAAAGCAGCACAAAAGAAAACTTACAACAAAATGGCGAAAAAAGTGAACTTGCCAGGATTCCGTCCAGGTCAAGCACCAGCTGCATTAGTAAAAAAACAAATTAGTACACAGAGTGTATTAATGGAAGCAATCGATGAAGTAGCGGGAGAAGCATTATCTGCAGCTATTAAAGAACATGACTTATGGGTAGTTTCTCGTCCTTCTTTGGATGTAGAAAGTATCGATGAAGACAAAGTTACTTTCAAATTTATCGTTGCGGTAAAACCAGAAGTTAAACTTGGAAAATTCAAAGGTTTAGATATTAAGAAAGACGAAGTTAAAGTTGATGATGCGGATGTAACTGCAGATGTTGAACGTTTAGCTGAACGCTTTGCGGATTTAGTAGTAAAAGAAGAAGGTAAAGTTGAAAACGGAGATACTGCTGTTATCGATTTTGAAGGATTCAAAGATGAAGTACCTTTCGAAGGCGGAAAAGGTGAAGACTATCCATTGGTAATCGGAAGTGGTTCCTTCATTCCTGGTTTTGAAGAACAAGTACTTGGTATGAAGAGTGGAGATACAAAAGATCTTAACGTAACTTTCCCAGAAGAATACCAAGCTGCAGAACTTGCTGGTCAACCAGTTGTGTTCAAAGTAACTGTAAAAGAAATCAAATCTAAAGTATTACCTGAAATCAATGATGAATTGATCAAACAGGCGAAAATTGAAGGTGTTGAAACAGTCGATGCATATAAAGAATATGCTAAGAAAAACTTAGAAGAATCAAAAGAACGTGAAGCTACGCAGAAGTTTGAAAATGATATTTTAACTGCTGTTACAGAAGCTAGTGAAGTTGAAATTCCTGATGTTATGATCGAGGATGAAACAGATAACTTAGTTCGTGATTTCGAACAACGTTTACAATCACAAGGATTTGGAATGGAACAATTCTTACAAATCACTGGAAACACTGTAGAAGGTATCCGTGAAGAAATGAAGAAAGACGCTTTTGGAAAAGTAAAAGTACGTCTTGTATTAGAGGCAATCGCTGCTGAAGAAAAAATTGAAGTAAGTGAAGTTGATATTGAAAAAGAATTAGAAACTGTTGCGAACACTTACAACATGCCATTAGAAAAAGTAAAAGAACTTATTTCTGGTGATGCTATTTCTTATGATTTACGTATTCGTAAAGCATTAGATTTGATCAAAGAATCAGCTGGTAAGTAATCTTGAAAGACGCCTTACGCGTCTTTTTTCTTTCCTGTTTCTGATGCTGTTTTAAAAGTGTGGAAACATGTGAAATTAGCACTAAATAGTTGACAGTGCTAATAGAATATCATATACTATTAGCAGACATAGAGGAAGAGTGCTAGTGCGCATCTATTTTCTAAGCATATGAGTGGATTCTCCATATGTTCTATGTGACAATCTATTTGAAAGTAATATAATAAGTTATGAGTTTGTGATATGCAGTGTAAGCTATGATAGACACTGTAACTTAGAAAGGAGTAATGAAGATGAGTGAACAAGAGTTGATCCCTACACTTCCATTGGTATGTACACGTGGTGTTATTGTATTTCCAGATCAGGAAGTCATTATTGATGTAGGAAGAGATAAATCGATTCGTGCTATCGAAGAAGCACAAGAGAATGAGCAAAGCCAAGTTGTTTTGGTTGCGCAAAAAGATCTTGCACTAGAAGAACCGAATATAAATGATTTATATGCATTTGGTACTTTATGCCAAATTAAGCATGTACGTCGTATGGAAGGTTATTTACGTGTAAAGTTTAGAGGAATTCAAAGAGTTGAAATTCAAACGGTTACCAATGATGATACGATGATGAGTACATCCTTTGTAGTTCGTAAAAATATTGCACAGGATGGTATGGAGGAAATTGCATTAGTTCGTAAAATTGCTAAGCAATTTGAAGAAATTGAAGCTGTTTCTCAAGCAATTCCAAAAGAAATGATCAATGAATTAGCAAAAGGGGTATCTGCGCCACAACTTGCAGATCAGATATCTCAGTTGTTTCCTTTTACATTAGAAAAACGCCAAGAATTACTTGAAACATTAGGTGTTAATGATCGTTTATTCTTAATCCTTCAAGAAATTGAAAGTGAAAAAGAATTATCTGAAATCGAAAATAAGATTAACGATAAAGTAAAAACGCGTATTGAAGAAAGTCAAAAAGAGTATTACTTACGTGAGAAAATGCGAGCGATTAAAGAAGAATTAGGAGATGTACCAGATGGTGATCAAGACGTAGAAGCAATTCGCAAACGTCTTGAAGAAAATCCTTATCCAGAAAATATCAAAGAAAAAGTTCGTGATGAATTATCACGTTATGAAATGTTACCAGCAGCAAGTGGTGAAACTGGTGTTATCAAAACGTATATCGATTGGTTAATGGATTTGCCTTGGTGGCAAGAATCCAAAGACAATGATGATTTAACAAAGGCAAGTGATACACTTGACGCAGATCATTATGGATTAGAAAAAGTAAAAGAACGTATTTTAGAGTATTTAGCTGTAAAGCAAATGACGAATTCTTTAAAAGCGCCAATTATTTGTCTTGTTGGTCCTCCAGGAGTTGGTAAGACATCTCTTGCAAAATCTGTGGCAAGAGCATTGCAACGTGAATTTGTGAAAATATCTTTAGGTGGAGTAAAAGATGAATCTGAAATACGAGGACATCGTAGAACTTATCTAGGAAGTATGCCAGGACGATTCATTCAAGCAATGAAAAAAGCTGGTACTATCAATCCTGTCTTCTTAATCGATGAAATCGATAAGATGGCAAGTGATTATAAAGGGGATCCAGCAAGTGCTATGCTAGAAGTGTTAGACCCTGAACAAAACTCTTTCTTCTCTGATCACTATATTGAAGAAAACTACGATTTAAGTAAAGTACTTTTTATTGCGACAGCAAATTACTTGGAAAACATTCCAAATGCATTGCGTGATCGTTTAGAAATTATTGAGTTATCTTCTTATACAGAACTAGAAAAGATTGAAATAGCGAAACGTCATCTTGTAAGTAAACAATTGATTGAGAATGGTTTAAAACCATCACAAATGAAATTGGAAGATGATATGATTACTTATCTTGTACGTTATTATACAAGAGAGAGTGGTGTACGTCAGTTAGAACGTGTAATTGCGACAATTTGTCGTAAGAGTGTTCTAGCAATCTTGAAAGATAAAAAACGTTCCATCAAAGTAACTAAGAAATTAATCAAAGAATGGCTTGGTAATGAAAAAGTGGATTATGGAAAACGTGAAACAAAAGATCAAGTTGGAACAGTTACTGGACTTGCCTATACTTCTTTTGGTGGAGATATTCTACAGATTGAGGTTAATCATTTTGAAGGTAAGGGGAAATTGGTGATCACTGGTCAATTGGGTGATGTGATGAAAGAATCCGCATCTATTGCGTATGATTATGTTCGAGCAAATGCGAATAAATATAAAATTAGCTCTGATATTTTTGAAAAGAGTGATGTTCATATTCACGTACCAGAAGGTGCGGTTCCAAAAGATGGACCAAGTGCGGGTGTAACTCTTACGACTGCCTTGATTTCCTCTTTAAGTAATGTTCCTGTAAAAGCGGATTTAGCAATGACAGGTGAAGTAACATTACGAGGACACGTACTTCCAATTGGTGGTTTAAGAGAAAAATCTATGGCAGCACATCGTTGTGGTATTTCGACCATCGTTATTCCAAAAGCAAATGTGAAAGATTTAGATGATATCCCAGCTGCAGTAAAAGAAAGTGTTAAGTTCATTCCAGTCGACCGTATTTCTCAAGTGCTGGATGCGGCTTTGGTAAAATAAATGATAACCTTTCAGAAAGCTGAATTAGTGGTTTCTGCGCCAGAAAAGAAGTTCTGGCCAGAAACTGATTTACCTGAAATCGTTCTAGCAGGACGTTCCAATGTAGGGAAAAGTAGCTTTATCAATGCTATGTGCACACGTAAGAAGCTTGCCTATGTAGGAAACACTCCAGGTAAAACACGTTTATTAAACTTCTTTAATTTAGATGATAAATATATGTTTGTGGATGTCCCAGGGTATGGGTATGCCAACATATCAAAAAATCAACTGATTAAATTTGGTCAAATGATGGAGGATTATTTCTCTGGTCGAACACAAAAAAAAGGATTGGTCATGTTAGTCGATGCTAGACATAAACCAACAGATGATGATAAGACAATGTTAGAATTTGCTCGTTATTATGAAATCCCAATTGCTGTAGTTGCGACAAAGACAGATAAAGTACCATCAACAAAACTAAAACATCAATTAGCAATCATCAAAGATACTTTAAAACTATCTTACGATGAACCACTCTTTCCTTTCTCAGCAGAGAAAAAAGAAGGAATGGAAGCTGTATGGGATTATTTAATTCCTATCTTTGAATCCTAAGCGTATCGAAAGATACGTTTTTTTTGTTCAGCTAATCGTTTGTTTCATTTGAATATCTATAAGAAAACGATAGTTTATCTTTTTAAAATATTTTTTCAAAAAAAGCAAAGATTACAAAAATTATGATATGCTAAGAAAAAGGAGAAATGAAAATGGAAGCAAAAGGAAAGAATTATTTAAAAATCACTGGGGTACTTGAACTTGTATTAGGAATCATTTTGGTAGCTTTATTAGTTTATATTACAAGTTTAAATAAGGGGTCATCTATACAAATCTTTGGTTCAAATCCAGATGGATTTACATTTGTACAATTGGCACTTGCTTGGTTACAAGCTGGTCTTTGTATTGTTGCGGGTATTACAGGAATTGTATTAGCAAATAAACCTAAAGCTTATAAAGTATGTATGTTCTTTGGTCTTGTACTTATTTTTGTAGCTATCTCAAATAGTTTTTATTCTGATTTCAACCTTCAGAATGTTATCAAAGAAATATGTGCATATATTATTCCTGTATATTATTATTATGGGGCCGCAAAAAATAAACAATCTTTATAGAAGAATATTTGCGGATAAGAAAACGTCCAATCTTAGGAGAGGACGTTTTTTGTATATTGTTATTTATGTTCCACTGCAAGAATCAATTCTTTTGCATATGGTAAAGATTCAATCCATGCACATACATCATGCCATTCATCTAACTTATGAGCTCTTCTTGCATAGTAAATGTTCATTAATGTTTCATAGTTTAAAGAACATGTACGAAGTTGATGATAATTGTTTGGCAATAATTGAATCATAGAATACCAAATTGTTTTATCTTTGGTTTCTAAGTATTCCAAACGTAATTCTTCTAGTACTTGAATGGTTGCCTTTAGGGAATCTAATGCTTTTTCATTCATATGGTCATGAGAGAAATCATTGATATCAAATGGCTTACTGGCAATTTTATGCATCGTTGATGTTGAGTTTGCGACTGTAGCCACTTTGTATGTATCATATTCTTTCCACCAATATAAAGGGGCAGTGAAATCTACCGATACAAAAATTTGACGAATAAACTTACGGTGGTCACTTCCTGCTTTTGCTAAACGTTGTGCCAAATCTAAGTCATTTGGTCCCATTACGAAATTCCCTTTATCATCATACGTTGAATCCATGCGATGCCAGCTATTCATTGGGTTACGAGCGCCACGGATTGCGTTTTCAAAATTCATTACACTAGTTCTTTCAATTAAAATCATAGGATTACCTCTTTTCTTGTATCTATTCTATCATATTTTTATTGGAAACTGTAGATATATGCGTACGATTCCATGGCATAATTTCTTCCATATCAACATACATACTGATAGGAGGGTCCTGCATATGAAAACGATGAAGATTGAAAAGAAATTATTATTCGCAGAGAAAATACAAGAAGTGAATCAATTAGAAGTGAAATCAGCCTTAATGTATCAAAAAGAAGAAGATGGAAGTGTTCGTGCAACTGGTCCATTGTTTGTTCGTGGAAGCATGCGTTTGGATGATGGGGATGTACAAACATTTCAAGAAGTATTGGATATGGATGTGTTAGCACCTGCTTATAAACTATCAAGTGAACCGTTTGCTCTACATGTGAAAGATTATTATGCGGATGTTGTGGAAGATGGTATAACACTAGCAGTGAATATGAATATTTTAGGATTAAAAGAAGAGGCGAGTGAAGATTATAAAGAAGTAAGTAAGAGTGTACCTTTGCCAGTTATAGAACCTGTTATAGAGGAACAAGATGAAGAAATGGTAACGCAACCAGAAGAAGTCGGAATGGTTGTGGATGAATTTGAAGATCTCTTTGAAGAGAGTGATACAACATATACATCCTATCGTATGGTAGTCGCAAAACCCGAGGATAGTTATGCAAGTATCGCGAAGCGTTATGATGTAAGTGAAGAGGACTTGCGAAGTGCTAATCGAAACAAAGATGTCGTAGGAAAATCTTTGGTTGTATTGCCTTTTTAAAAGTTCCTGTTGAAACTTGTGCTTCTTTTGTTTATAATGATAAAGTAAAAACTATGAAAAGAAGGAGTACACATATGTAGTTTTCAAAGAGAGCTTTCGTTTGGTGAAAGAAAGTAGGCACATATGTAGAAGGTAGTCTTGGAGTTGATATTCTGAACATAAGTAGGAATATACGCAGATCCGGCGTTAACGGTAATGAGGCATATAACATAATATGTAAAATAAGGTGGTACCACGTAAAGCGTCCTTTGTAGGATGCTTTTTTTGTTTGAGGAGGGATCGTATGCGTTTAGATATGCCAGTAGTAGAAACGAGTCGTCTTCTACTTCGTCCTGTGGAAGAAGGGGATGCTTGTGATTTGTATGAAGTTTATAAATCGCCAGAAGTCACAAAATATCTAAGCTTTCCATGTCACGAAGATGTAGATGTTACATTACAACTAATCAAAACAAGATATCTTCCTTATCAAAGGATGTGTATACCACAAGCATGGGTTATGGTATGGAAGGAACAGGAAAAGGTCATCGGGACTTTACGAGTCCATACGATAGAAGATGATATTGGTGAAATTGGATATGCACTGCATCCTGCGTATTGGCACAAGGGGATTATGAAAGAAGCCTTAAAGGAACTAGTAAACGTTGCCTTTGAGCATATAGGGGTACGTCGATTAGAAGCGAAATATGAAGTCGACAATATGGGAAGTGAACATGTCTTAAAGGCGTGTGGGTTTCAAAAAGAAGGAATCCTTCGACAGTATGCGAAATTAAGTGATAAACAGTATCATGATATGGTCTTAGCGGCTATATTAAAAGATGATTTGAAAGGAGAATAACGATGAGAAAAGAATTAAATCAAAAATATGATCACAATCAAGTAGAACAAGAACATTATAAGACATGGTTAGAGAAAGGCTATTTTACAGCAGGGGATACATCAAAAGATCCATTCTGTATTGTAATACCTCCACCAAATGTAACTGGAAAGCTTCATTTGGGACATGCATGGGATACAACGTTACAAGATATTGTAGCTCGTTATAAACGTTTACAAGGGTGTGATACATTATGGCTTCCTGGTATGGATCATGCAGGTATTGCGACACAAGCAAAAGTAGATGAGCGTTTAAAGGGAGAAGGTATTTCACGTTATGATATAGGACGTGAAAAATTCTTAGAACGTGCTTGGGAGTGGAAAGAAGAATATGCTTCTACCATTCGTACACAGTGGGCAAAGATGGGACTTTCTTTAGATTACACTAGAGAGCGTTTTACGTTGGATGATGGGTTATCTAACGCTGTACGTAAAGTGTTTGTGGACTTATATAACGATGGATTGATCTATCAAGGAGAACGTATTATTAACTGGGATCCCCAGGCAAAGACAGCGTTATCCAATATCGAAGTATTGCACAAGGAAATCGAAGGTGCGATGTATTACTTCAAATATAAAATTGTAGAAAATGGAAAAGAATTGGTAATTGCGACAACACGTCCTGAAACGATGTTTGCCGATCAGGCAATCTTTGTACATCCAGATGATGAACGTTACACAGATATCATTGGCATGCATGTTATCAATCCAGCAAATCAAGAAGAACTTCCTATCATGGCAGATGATTATATCGATATGAGTTTTGGTACTGCTGTCATGAAATGTACACCAGCACATGATCCAAATGACTTTGCCTTAGCGAAGAAATATAATTTACCAATGCCAATTTGTATGCATCCAGATGGTACGATGAATGAAATGGCACATAAATATGAAGGAATGGATCGTTTCGCATGTCGTAAAGCATTGGTCGCTGACTTTGAAAAAGATGGTGTAGTAGATCATATTGATACACATATGCATCAAGTAGGGCACTCTGAAAGAACGGGTGTTATTGTAGAACCATATTTATCAAAACAATGGTTTGTTAAGATGAAACCATTGGCACAAGATGTATTAGAACATCAAGAAGATGAAGAACAACGTATCAATTTTTATCCTAAGCGTTTTGAAAAGACATTCCAACAATGGTTAGAGAATATTGAAGATTGGTGTATTTCACGTCAATTATGGTGGGGGCATCGTATTCCTGCTTGGTATCATAAAGAGAGCGGTGAAATCTATGTAGGGTTGGATGATCCAAAAGATAAGGATCAATGGATCCAAGATGAAGATGTATTAGATACTTGGTTCTCTAGTGCATTATGGCCTTTTTCTACTTTAGGTTGGCCAGAAAAAACACCTGACTTAGAACGTTATTTTCCTAATGATGTATTAGTGACTGGGTATGATATCATTTTCTTCTGGGTAGCACGTATGGCATTTCAGACACGTTATTGTATGAAGAACCGTCCATTCAAGGATGTTTTAATACATGGGCTTGTTCGTGATCCACAAGGTAGAAAAATGAGTAAGTCATTGGGGAATGGTGTAGATCCAATGGATGTTATTGAACATTATGGAGTTGATGCATTACGTTTCTTCCTAACAACAAACTCAACACCAGGACAAGATTTACGTTTCTCTGAAGAGAAAGTAGAATCAAGTGCAAACTTTATCAATAAAATTTGGAATGCATCTCGTTTTGTTCTTATGCAGTGTGGAAATGATATGGATGTAAAAGATATTGATTTATCAAATGTATCCATGATTGATAAATGGATCTTACGTCGTTTCAATGAAGTATTAGCAAGTGTTAGTGCGAACATGGATAAATATGAATATGCTCTTGTTGGAAATGAATTATACAGTTTTGTATGGGATGATTTCTGTAGCTGGTATATCGAATTAAGTAAAGCTGGTCTTATGAGTGATGATGTTGTTACACAGATGGCAAGTAAGTCAACATTGGTTAGTGTGTTAAGCGGAATCTTGCGTATGTTACATCCTTTCATGCCATTTGTAAGTGAAGAGATTTATCAAGCAATTCCACATGAGATGGAAAGCATTAATTTGGATTGCTGGCCAACTAGCATTCCTGTGGATTTGAGTGATGAAGAAATGACTTCTATCAAACAGTTGATTACGATGATTGAAGCTGTTCGTAGTATCAAAGCGGATTATAACTTAAAACCAAGCTTTGATATTGATGTTATCATTAAAAATGAACATGGAGATATATTGCCAAGCGACACAAAAATCAATGCCATCTTACAAAAGATGTGTCATGCTAGTTGGGTAAGCGAAGATCGAGAAGAAGAAATGATGGTTCGTTCTATCTTAAATGGCACACTATCTGTTCCTTTGGCTTCGATTATCAACGTTGAAGAAGAAATTGAAAAACTTACAAAAGAACTTTTGAAACTTCAAGGGGAAATTAAACGTGGAGAGGGAATGCTTGCGAACCCTAACTTTACCAATAAGGCTCCAGAAGCTAAAGTAAATGCAGAAAAGGAAAAATTAGAAGGCTATAAATCACAGTATACGATTGTTGAAAAACAATTGGAAGACATGAAGAAGAAAGCTTAAATACGACACTATAGTAGGTTGTATATATATTTATGAAATATGTATCATTTTATGAAAGAAACTATGTAAAATTATGAAAACACCTTGACTTATAACGCATTTGGGTGTAGGCTTAAAACAATATATAGAAGGGAGATTATTATGGAAATAGAATACATCAAGGCTAAAACATTGAAAGAAAAGCCAGATCAGAATAATTTAGGATTTGGTAAATACTTTACAGATCATATGTTCACAATCGATTGGACGACAGAAAAGGGATGGCACAATGCGAAGATTGAACCATATGCGCCAATTTGTATGGACCCGGCAACGTTAGTATTGCATTATGCACAAGAAACCTTTGAGGGATTGAAAGCTTATAGAACAAAAGATGGACGTATCTTATTATTCCGTCCTGAAATGAATGGACGTCGTATGATCAATTCTAATCGTCGTTTATGTATGGCAGAATTACCAGAAGATATGTTTGTAGAAGCAGTTGAAAAAATTGTTGCTTATGAACAAGATTGGATTCCTACTGCTGAAGGTACTTCTTTGTATATTCGACCATTTATGTTTGCGAGTGAGGCTGCAGTTGGGGTGCATCCTAGCAATTCATATAAATTTATCATTTTATTATCACCAGTAGGAGCGTATTATCCAGAAGGTGTTAATCCAATTAAAATTTATGTTGAAGATGAATACGTTCGTGCAACAAAAGGTGGTACAGGTTTTACGAAATGTGGTGGAAATTATGCCGCAAGTATTGCCGCACAAGTGAAAGCAGAAAAGCTTGGTTATACACAGGTACTTTGGTTAGATGGTGTTGAACGTAAATATGTAGAAGAAGTTGGTACAATGAATGTTATGTTTAAAATCGATGGTAAAATCATTACTGCACCATGTGATGGAACTGTATTGCCAGGGGTAACACGTGATTCTATTCTACAAATTCTCTCTTCTTGGGGTTATGAAGTTGAAGAGCGTCACTTAGCAATTGATGATTTGATGGAAGCAGGAAGAAATGGTACCTTAGAAGAAGCGTTTGGTACAGGAACTGCAGCTGTAATCTCTCCAGTTGGGGAATTGAACTACAAAGGAGAAATCACCATTATCAATGATTTTAAAACAGGTACGTTAACACAAAAATTATATGATACATTAACTGGTATACAATGGGGTGATGTAGAAGATACTTTTGGTTGGACACGCGAAGTTAAATAATATGTGAAAGAGTCAGCTATGCTGGCTCTTTTCTTAAAAGGAGGAAAGCATATGGAAATATTACATTGTATGTTGAAAAGTGAATATGAAGAAGTAAAAGATAAAACTTATTATGGGGAACAATGTATAAAAAAAGAAGGGTTTCTTCATTGCTCAACATGGAATAGTTTTTATGAAGTAGCACCCTTCTTTATGAAAGATGAAACAGAGAAGGTTTTATTATGCATTGATACGGAGTTGGTACAAGCTCCTATAAAATGGGAAGATAATGGCGAAGGTATTTTGTATCCTCATATATATGGACCCTTAAATATGGACAGTATTATAGAAGTACAGCCGTTTCTATACAAAGATGGCATATGGGATAGAAAAGCATGTGTACATATATTGATGAATACCAGCTGTGTGGATGAAGATTGGTGTTTTGGTGCACTTAACAAACATATTCATGGAAATGATAGGGTATGCGTCGTTGCCTTTAGTTTTTGGGATGATACAACTACGATAGATGATTGGAATACGCAATATGCTAAAGATAATGGTGTATGGTATAAGGCGAATACGGATGTTTGGAAACGTTATGGGATAGCTGAGGAACAGGTCGTGTGGGTGAATTATTTTGAAGATAGTCATGAAAGTGCGAAGAATAAGATTGTAAATAGTAGTGTTGTATTTTTTACAGGTGGTGCACCAGATTTGATGATGAAGCGTATCCATGAATTTGATTTACAGGAAACATTAGCTCGTTATCAAGGCGTAATGATAGGATATAGTGCAGGAGCGATGATACAACTACGTGAGTACCATATAACACCAGATGTTGATTATCCAAGTTTTTCTTATGAAGAAGGTTTACTTATGGTAGATGGCTTTGACATTGAAGTGCATTATGAAGAAACAGACGTACAACATGAATATATGAAAAAAGTGATACAAGAGAAACAGTGTAAAATATATGCGATATATGATGATGGTGGTGTTGTTGTGAAAGAAGATACCATTGAAACATTCGGTCGTGTAAAGCTATTTGATAAGTAAAGGGAAATGTACATGAAAATACAAGTGATGAGATTGGAAGACTATGAAGAAGTATATGAGTTATGGCGGAATACGCCTGGTATGGGTTTAAATGATAAAGATGATTCCAAAGAGGGAATCAACAAATATTTAACACGAAACCCAAGCACATGTTTTGTGGCACGAGAAGAGGGACGTTTGCTTGGTGTGATTTTAAGTGGGCATGATGGTAGAAGAGGGTTTATTCATCATACTGCAGTGGATGTGAAGAAACGTAAACAAGGGATTGGGAGGGCTCTTGTAGATGCGGCTATGATTGCTTTAAAACAAGAAGGTATCCATAAAGTGGCCATGTTGGTATTCTCGAAGAATGAGGAAGGGAATCGGTTTTGGGAAAGTCTTGAATTCGAAGCTCGTCGTGATATTACTTATCGAAACAAACAACTTATAGAGCTTGTTCGTATAGATACAAATGCTTGAGAATGGACAAGAGCTAACGCTGTATTCTTGTATTAAGGTATATGATGGTAAGATAATTTCTAAAAAAGTTGATGATAGAAGTTAAGTGTGTGATAATATAGGAATAGAATAACATATGAGCTTATATCGATGTATGGAATGGAGAAATCTATGGAAAAAACATTGGAACAATTAAAAATTGAAAACCAAGAACTATTGAAAAAAATAGATTATTATCGCAGTTTTGATTTGTTAACTGGACTTTACAATAAAAATACTTTTTTCCTTAGAGCAAAGGAGCTTATTGAGCAAAATCCAAAGGAAGTTTTTCAAGTAATAGCATTTGATATTGAACATTTTAAATTGGTTAATGACTATTTTGGAACGCAGAGTGGGGATGCATTATTATCCTATGTTGCGAAAAGACTTCTTGCGATGTTTCCTTTTGAGTGTTGTTGTATTTCACGAATTACGGCAGATAATTTTATGCTTTTGCTTCCGATATCAGAAGGTGGCGAAATTGCAGTAGATAAAATACAACGTATTTGTAAGGAAGCTCCAATTGATATGGATATTATACCAGCTATTGGAATTTATGAAGTACATGAAGATATAGCGATGAATCGAATGTGTGATCGTGCGGATATGGCAGCAAAATCCATCAAAGGGAATTATAGTAACCATGTTGCATATTACAACGATAATATGCGCAATGATCTCGTTGAAGAACAAGAACTTTTAAATGGTGTCGAATCATCATTAGACCATCATGAATTTGAGATTTATTTTCAACCAAAGTGTAATATGTATACTGGTAAAATTACAGGTGCTGAAGCATTGGTGCGATGGAATCATCCAGTGAAGGGTCTTATTGCGCCAAATGTATTCATAAATCTATTTGAAAGAAATGGATTTATTAAGAAATTAGACCAATTTGTTTGGAGAGAAACTGTGCGATGGATCGCCAAACGGATGCAGGAAGGGCATGAATTATTACCTATATCTGTAAATATATCGCGCATCGATATCATTGGGATGGATGTGGTAGGCTTTTTCCAAGAACTTGTGAATGAATTTGGAATAGAGCCATCTTGGATCGAGTTAGAGATTACGGAAAGCGCTTATAGTGCACGGAGTGAGGAAATCATTTTTGTTGTAGATCGATTGATGCGGCATGGTTTTACCGTATTAATGGATGATTTTGGTAGTGGTTATTCTTCCCTTAATATGTTAAAGGATATCAGTGTTGATGTATTAAAATTGGATATGAGGTTCCTCGATAATCAAGATAAGAAGAGTAAAGATATCTTGGAGTCGGTTGTTCATATGGCGAGATGGTTGAATTTGAAGGTTATTGCAGAAGGTGTTGAGACCCGACAACAAGTTGATTTTTTATTAGGAATTGGGTGTACGTATGCACAAGGATTTTATTATTATAAGCCGATGCCATTAAATGACTTTGAATCCTTGATACAAAAAGAAGGAATCGCAGACTATCATGATATTGATATGGTAAATAAAAACGAAGAGATCTTAACGTTTAAAGATTTATTGCACGAGGATAGTATTTCAGAATTGTTGCTCGCAAACATACTTGGAGCAGTAGTTTTGTATACCTATGAAGATGGGTGTGTACAATTTATGAAAGCAAATGAGAAGTATCATCAAATGATGGGAACTATTAAAAACCATCACAGTGATATTTTGTCTGTTATACATCCAGAGGATCGTGAAGCCTTCTTGAATTTGTTCATCAAATCAAAAGAAAATGCAGTAGATGGTTATACAACAACGGTACGAAGAGAACATGAAGAAAAAGGTTCGATTTGGATAAAAATTCATTTGTTTTTCTTTTCCGATATTAACAATAGTGAAGTGTATTATGCATCTATTACGGATGTTACAAGTGAAATGCAAACATTACAGGAATTGCAACTTTCTGAAGAATTGTTTCGTATTGCCATGGAAGCAACCAATGATACCATATTTGTACTTGATGTAAAAACAAGGATAGCATGCTATAGTTTACAAACAAAAGATGATTTTGGATTGAATGCGGAAGTTGCTAATGCTCCTGAAGGATTCATAGAACAAAACACTGTTTGCCCAGGTTATGAAGATGATTTCCGCGAAATGTACAATGCAATTTATCGTGGTGAAGAGAGAGCAAGTTGTGTGATAAAGGCAAACATGTCAAACAATCGAACGTTATGGAATCGTATCACGTTAATTTCTATTCGTGACAAGAATGGAATACCAATAAAGGCAGTTGGTTTAGTTCAAAATGTTACAAAGGAAGTGGAATTGGAAAGAAAGTTAAACATGCATGAAAATTCACATAATTAAAATCGCATTTTAAAAGCTAGTTGTGTTCTATAAGCATAATGTAAATAAAGAATATAATTGTCATTCATTTTAAATGAACTAAAAAAGAGTCGCTCGACCAATGTCATTTAATTATAAACTAGAGGAGTCAATTAAAATTTGACCCTCTTTTTTTATTTTCAATATATGTATTGACAAAACATTGAAAATCTAGCGCCTCGCTGCGCTCAGCGCTTCGTTAGGAAAGTAAAAGGAGGTTGTATTCACATGGCAACGACAATTTTATTTTTCTGTAAATCAAAAGTATGGAATAAAGAAATAGGAGGATTTGTTTATGTCCAACTATTCAAAAGAAGTTTGGGCAAGAGCAATTCATTTTATACGTGAAATGGCAAAAAGAAAAGGTGAGGTTCCACCTAATCTTGAGGAAATGATATCTAAAGAAGTATTACCAATAAGAACTGAGCGTAAAAACCCTAGAAAAGTTAAAACTCAGCGCTTTATTTCCTTTAATTATCGTTTCTCTTAAACATGTATATTATACCTCTTATTTTCAAAAATATCATCCTTTAATAGGAGTTTTTATCATGTCCAAAACGAAACAGTTTATTTTATACAATAGTCTTTATAATAAAAAATCACAGTGTTTAGTATTCGTTTACTAATATCTGTGATTTTTCGTTTCTTAGCTAAATGACATCGGTCGCTCGACTCTTTTTGTTTGTGTGGCTGAATCCTTATTTTTTGATTTGATTTTTTATACCATCAGTAACTACGATTTCATATCCATTGTTTTCTATAGAAGTAGTCCCATCCTCTTTTGGTTGTTTTTCATCATAAACCCAGATGGCATTTACTTCGATGCCTTCTTTTTCTTTTAGGTTTTTAATCAACTGTAATCCATCTTTATGAGAAAGGGTATATAACGTTGTAGACAAGATATCCGCGATACCACTATCTTCTGTAATTACAGTCACGGAACGGCAATGTCTTGCGGGCATAAGCGTGCTTGGGTCTATAATATGATGCATGATTTGATCACCATACATATAATAACGCTGATAATCTCCACTTGTTACAAAGGACATGGATTCATCTATAAGAACAGATACCAAAGAATCACTAGAGTATTCTTTTAAATTTGGTATTTGTACACCTACTGACCAACCATCACTTTCAGGTTTATTTCCAATTAAACGAATATTACCTCCACCATTCAAGATAGCATTTTTACATCCCTTTTTTTCAAGTTCTTGTGCGATTTTTTCTACTGCATATCCTTTGGCAGAACCACCAACATCTAAGGAAACATCTTTGTCATCAATATAGACAGTACTATTTTTTGTATCTACTTTGATATGATCCCAACCAGTATGTTTCTTTGCGTCTTGAAGGACGTTGATATCAGGTATGGTACTTGGTGTATTGTTTTTGTTTGCGAGTAAACCTTCTTCACGAGCATCGTGCCAGATATTCAATACTGAACCCATCGTTATATCAAATTGTTGATTGGTTAAAGAAGCGTACGTTTTATTTAAGGCAAGGAAATCGATGATTTCTTTGTCTACCTTTACAGGACTTATACCTGCTTGATCATTGATCGTTTTTATGTTGTTTATATTCTCATAATCGTTATATTTATCAAAGAGATGATCATAACGTTTAAACTCTTGTTGCACAATATCTTTATAGGTGTTGAAGGTTGCTTCGTTTTCCGTATATGCAATAAAAGAAACGACAGTATCAAAACCTAAATCTGTTGCGGTCATTGAATATTTTTTAAGTGCAGTACTACAGCCACTTATAGGAAGTAATAATCCTATACAAAGTAGCATCCATATTTTCTTCATGTATTTATCACCGTTGTTATTATACCATTATTTCATATTTTTTAAACATGTTTGCACCATGTGATGAAAAAGCGGTGGTAACAATTGGATATTTGTATAATACATGGGTTACAGGTAAATGATATAAGAATAAAAACCAAAGAAAATACGAAATAATTCTTTTTATCGTATGGTGAAAATGCTATAATGAAATCAGTATGTGATCTCGAAAACTGTCTGTCACATATGGGATTATTTAGGAAAGGTAAGGTGAGCGAAATGTCATTGTTTAAAGGTCCTATGCGCCAGCATATACATGGCTATAAAGATCTGACTGCTCATGGAGAAGTAAAGGAAGTAAAAGCTGGAAAAGAAGTTTATATTCCTTTGATCTGTGGAGCTGTTACAAATCTTGACATGCTTGTTAAGGAAGGTGACCGTGTTTGTATTGGCACAAAGGTTGCACAATGTAATGAACGTAATATAGTACCTATTTACGCGAGTGTTTCTGGAACTGTAAAAGGGGTTCAGAAAATTATGCATGCTTCGTTAAAACCAGTGGATCATCTCGTGATTGAGAATGATGAAAAGTATGAGAAAGTACAAGCTTTTTCTCCGTTGGATTATGAACAAGCAGATCGTGAAACATTGATTGATTTCATGATGAATGCAGGTATCATTGGATTAGGAGGAGCTGGATTCCCATCTTATATCAAATATAAGTTTGCGAAAGATGTGGATATGTTAGTTATTAATGCGGTAGAATGTGAACCATTTATTACGGCAGATTATACAACTATACAACAACGCTCTAAAGAATTAAAAACGGGTATTTTAGCTATGAAGAAGATGGCTATGGCAAAGCGTGTAGTCATTGGTATCAAGAAAACACATCCAGATCTGATTTCATTTGTAAACTCTGTGTTTGAGGATAGTGATGGAGTTGAGGCTAAGGGTGTTCCTGATGTATACCCTATGGGATGGGAACGAGTTCTTGTTCGTGAATTGTTACATAAAGAATACGATAAGCTACCAGGAGAAGTGGGAGCTGTTGTAAATAATGCAGAGACTGCAATTGCTTTTGGTGAGGCATTGTTGTATGGAGATGCGATTGTATCACGTACGATTACAGTTTCTGGTAATGGAATCAAAGAGCCTAGCAATGTTTGTGTTCCAGTAGGTGTTCGTGCATGTGATGTTGTAGCTGCATGTGGTGGATATACTGCTGAGGAAGTAAAAATCATTGCAGGTGGACCTATGATGGGAAAAACAATCGTAAATGATCAGTTTGTAATTGATCGTAATATGAATGCTCTTACGATATTGGAAAACAAACCATTTCAAAGCATTGCTTGTCTTCGTTGTGGAATGTGTTCTGATCATTGTCCAGCAGGTTTACAACCTGTTCGTATTGCACAAGCAGTTAAGATTGGGGATAAGAGTTCTATGGAACGCTTATGCGCAATGGATTGTATCGAATGTGGGTTATGTACGTATGTATGTCCTTCACGTTTAGATGTAACCGAAAATGTAAGAAAAGCAAAACGTCAATTGATGGCGGCGAAGAAGTAGGGAGGGAAGAATATGAAATATATATTTAATGTTTCTCCAAACCTACGAGCGAAGTTAAGTACGCAACATATTATGCGTGAGTTGATGTTTGGATTATTAGTCGTATTTGCATTTTCATTAGTGTATTATTATCAAGCATATTCTATGGAATATGCACTACAAGCAGTTAAGTTGATGGTGGTTTCCATTGCGACAGCATTGGTTACTGAAATTGGATGGGCATTCTTTATGAAGAAGGATGCAAAGTTTGATTTCGCATATATCAAAGGATTTTTAAATGGAAGTTTTGGTTGGATTACTGCAATCATTTTAACATTGATGACACCAATCAGCATCCGCCCATTTGCCTTAATTGTAGCAACGTTCTTCTCTATCTTTTTTGCGAAGCTGTTGTTTGGTGGTTTTGGAAATAATATCTTTAACCCAGCAGCGGTTGGTAGAGCTATTATATTTGCGACATTCATGGGAGCGACTACCGATGTCATTACATCTGTAACTCCAACAACATTGATTGCGAATGAATTCAATTGGTTAGTAACCGATCCTACTATGATTACGAAGATGATGGAAGAGGTTGGTGGTTTTGGTAAATTGTTTATGGGTTGGTACCCAGGAGCTGTTGGTGAAACCAGCGCACTCATCATTCTTATCGTTGGAGTTTACTTATCCATTCGTAAAGTCATTGATTGGAGAGTACCTGTTATTTATTTAGGAAGCATCTTTGTATTAACCGCAGGAATTGCATTGTTTAGAGGTGTGGGAGATTATGGTAGCTTACCGGGTGTCCTATGGTATCCACTTCTTCATGTATTAAGCGGCGGTGTTGTGTTTGGAGCTGTATTTATGTTGACTGATCCAGTAACTTCACCTACGAGTGCACAAGGGCGTTGTATCTTTGCATTAGGAGCTGCAATCATCACAGTATTGATTCGTGTAAAAGCAAATTTACCAGAAGGATGTCTATATTCTATCCTTATGATGAACATGTTATCTCCGATGATTGAAAAAGCATTGGATGGAAAACAACTTGCATTGCGTAAGAAAGCAACAATTATCTTTACTACTGTTTTTGTAGTAGGATTAGGTAGTGTATTATTAGCAGCAAGTGCAATTGAAGCAAAACAACCAGATCCAAAAGTGTTCATTTCTACAAGTGATGAAGATGTGAATAAGTTTGAAGCTAAGGTTGATGAAAAAGTGGATAATGGAGATGGAACAACAACCTTTAAAATTTCATCTCAAGGATACGCCTCTTTTGAAGATCCTACCATCTACAACAAATTCGAGATCATTGTAAATGTAGAAACAGCAACGGTAGAATCGCTAACACCAACAGAAATTAACGATACTCCATATAAGGGAGATAAGATTGATAATGAATCATTCTTAGGACAATTCAAAGGAATGAATCTTAAAAAAGATATAAAAGTTGAAAAGAACGATGCAGTAAGTGAAGCTACGATTTCTTCTAAGTCATGTGTACGTGCAGTAGAAGAAGTTCGTAAAGCACTTGGATATTAGGAGGTAAGAACATGAAAAAGATTATACATTTGACTGTTTTCTTAGCTCTGATTGCGGCCCTTGCGGGAGCTGCTCTTGGATTTGCGAATAATATGACAGCACCTGTTATTGCGGCAAATGAATTGGCAGCTGAGAAAGATACATTAAAAGTAATTTATCCAGATGGAACTTTTGAACTAGTAGAAAAAGATGTTAGTAAAACAATTGAAAAAATATTCAAAGTTGAAGGCAAAGGTTATATTTTCAAGATGAAAGTATCTGGATATAAAGATGGTACTAGCTTTCTAGTTGCGTTAAAGAGTGATGGAAGCGTAGATGATTATGTAGCCATTAGCAATGGAGATACAAAAGGCTTAGGTACAAAAGTCACTGAAGAGCCTTTTCGAACTTCTTTGAAAGATAAGAACGCTATGAATGGAGATATACTAAACGATGTTATTACAGGGGCAACGGTTTCTAGTAAACCAGTTCTTGAAGGTATTGTAGAAGCTGCCAAATATCAGGCAGAGAATTTGAAATAGGAGGGGATGGAAAAATGAATCGTAAAGAAAATTTTACTGCAGGTTTCCTCCGTGAAAATCCTGTGTTCTCACTGTATTTAGGTTTATGTTCAACCCTAGCCATTACTACGACATTAAACAATGCCATTGGTATGGGAGTTGCGGTTATTATTGTTTTGATTTTATCCAATGTGTTAATTTCATTGGTACGAAATATTACACCTAGTGAAATTCGTATTCCAGTGTACATTGTCATTATCGCAACGTTAGTAAAAGTAATTCAGATGTTGATTAAAGCATATGCGCCTAGTTTAGATAGTGCATTGGGTGTGTTTATCCCATTGATTGTTGTAAACTGTATTATCTTAGGCCGTGCAGAAGCATTTGCTAGTAAAAATGGAATCTTTGATTCCGCACTTGATGGATTAGGAATGGGGCTTGGGTATACGGTTTCCATCATCATTATGTCTTTGATTCGTCAAGTATTAGCTACAGGGATTATCTCTTTTGAAAATCCATTTGATGCGGCACAGACATTGTTCTCCTTCCGTGTGATTCCTGAAGATTTCACAATCTCTATGTTTTCACAACCGTTTGGGGCATTCTGTACATTTGCCTGCTTAGCAGCTGGGCTTGCGGCTTTTAAAAGCTACCAGTCAAACAAAGCTAAGAAACAAGAAAAGGAGGCGAATTAATCTATGAATTGGTCAAATTTATTTGTTATGTTGATTACCTTTGTCTTCATCAATAACGTTGTCTTAAATCAATTCCTTGGGATGTGTCCATTTATGGGAGTATCCAAAAAGAGTAGTTCTGCCATTGGAATGGGAGCTGCAGTAACCTTCGTTATTGTTGCGGCATCCATTGCGACCTATGGTTTATACTATGGGGTATTAAAACCATTGAAATTAGAATACATGGATTTGATTACCTTTATTCTAGTCATTGCGGCTTTGGTACAGTTGGTAGAAATGATTATCAAGAAAACAAGTCCTTCACTATATAAAGCGTTGGGTGTGTACTTACCATTAATTACTACAAACTGTGTTGTATTAAACGTAACGTTAAATAACATTACAGCAGGGTATAACTTTGTGGAAATGATTACGTATTCTATCGCAATTCCTGTTGGATTTACATTAGTACTTTATATTTTCTCTACAATACGTGAGAGATTAGATGCCTGTGATACACCACTTTCATGGAAAGGTAATCCAATTGCGCTGATTGTTGCGGCTATTATGGCATTGGCTTTCAGCGGATTGATGGGTCTAGTATAACATGGACTATATCATGCCAGTCATCTATTTAGGGATTCTTGGGGCAGCTTATGCATTCGTATATCACTTGAATCATAAAACGCCATTACCTAAAGGGTGCGAGAATTTAAAAGCAGAGTGTAAAGGATGTCACGATACATCCTGTTGTAATAACCCTGCTCATGAACAATAGGAAAGGGGTATCATCATATGACAATTGTTGTGGCAATCTTAATGATGCTTGTCTTAGGGGCAATTTTAGGTCTAGGACTTGGAATTGCGGATCGATTCTTAAGTGTAGAAGTAGATGAGCGTGTTGAAAAAGTAAGCAGTATGTTACCAAACTACAACTGTGGTGGTTGTGGATATGCAGGTTGTTCTGGACTTGCGGAAGCATTAGTGAACGGTGAAGTAAAAGTTGTGGGTACATGTAAACCATGTAAACCTGAACAAAAAGCTGCAATCGCAGAGTATTTGAATTCAACACCAGGACCTGATGGGGTATGCGTAGAAGTAAAAGCTTAGACTGTGGAAATCACAGTCTTTTCTTTTGTATAACCGATGAAGGGATACATCATACTATGTAAAGTAGGTGATGATATGCAAATTAAAGTTAGAACTTGGCAAGAGGAAGATGCACTCGCATTGTATCAAATGTCGATGCATCCATATTATTTAAGAAAGAGAATTTGGCGTTATTTATATCCAGATACTTTTTTGCACGCAATGTCGACAATTCAGTTTTATCAATGTGCAGATCCTACACGTTTTCTATTTCGTGCGTTGGAGTGTGATGGTGTGGTATGTGGATTTTTGGAGTGTGAAAAAAAGAGTAGTGAATGTGGAGAATTATCGTACTGGTTGGATGTGAATTATTGGAATCAAGGCATTATGCAAGAAGGGGTACGACAACTTTGTATAGAGGCTTTTAAATGCCTGTCTATTCTATGTATATTTGCACGTGTTGAGAAGAAGAACGGGCCTTCTTATCAGGTACTTATACACAATGGATTTCAAAGAGAAAGTATAGAAGATTATTATATTTTTCGTAAATATAAATAATAATTGAGGGTGTTACATCATAAAATGATAGTAATTGAAAGAAAATTGAAAAATTTTGAAAAAAGGGATATATTTTATATGGTAAATCATGTATAATATAACCATTATGACAAAGGAGGGGTTCCTATGGCTGTAAAAGACTTGATGATTCCAAAGTATTATGAGAATAAACTGGATATTATATCAACAGAAGTTGCCATTAAATATGTGAAAGATTTATTTGAAAGAAGATTGGCGCATCATTTGAATCTAATGCGTATATCTGCACCTCTGTATGTAAGTAAGGAAAGTGGACTCAATGATGATTTAAATGGTATTGAACGTCCAGTTTCATTTGATATTAAAGAGATCGGTAATGGCGATTATCAAATCGTCCATTCACTCGCAAAATGGAAACGAATGGCTTTAAAACGTTACAACTTAAATGTTGGAAAAGGTATATATACGGATATGAATGCGATTCGTCGCGATGAAGATTTAGACAATTTACATTCTTGTTATGTTGACCAGTGGGACTGGGAAAAGATTATTGATGAGAAGAATCGAACGGTTGATTTCTTAAAAATGACGGTTCGTAATATTATGAAAGCTTTAAAAGAAACAGAAAAAGAACTCGATATTATTTATGAGAACTTAGAACCATTTATTCATGAAGATGTATTCTTTATCACGGCACAAGAATTGGAAGATAAATATCCAGATCTTACACCAAAACAAAGAGAATACGAAATTGTAAAAGAACATAAAACAGTATTCTTAATGCAGATCGGGGATACCTTAAAAAGTGGTATCAAGCACGATGGTCGTGCACCTGATTATGATGATTGGTCTTTAAATGGAGATATTTTATTGTATTATCCTGTATTGGATACAGTTGTTGAAATCAGTTCTATGGGGATTCGTGTAGATGCGAAAGCCTTAGAGGAACAATTGAAAAAAGCAGGGTGTGAAGAACGTAGACATTATGCGTTCCATAAGATGTTGTTAAATAATGAATTGCCTCTTACTATGGGAGGTGGAATCGGGCAATCTCGTATTTGTTTGATTCTATTGAATAAAGCACATATCGGAGAAGTACAAGTTTCCCAATGGGGAGACGATATGGTTGAGGAATGTGAGAAACATCATATCATCTTATTATAGAAGCGTATATGCGCTTCTTTTTTTATGTCCTTTGGAACAAGCGAGAAGAAGAACTTTTGTGTTGGAAGCCATTGTGTTAAAAAAGGGGAGGACTATAATGAAAGTATAGAAAAGAGGAGGATGTATATGAGAATACAACGAGAGGAGTTAAAGGAGATTTTCAAGAAGAATTTAATGAAACGAGGATTTGATGAGTTCTATGCTGGAGAGGCTGCGGAAGTATTTACACAAAATAGTCTAGATGGAATTTATAGCCATGGGTGTAATCGTTTCCCAAAGGTCATGGGACTTCTTGATTCAAAAGAGATTGATCCAACGGCACTTGCGACGTGTGAAATGCAATTAGGGGCATGGGAGCGTTGGGATGGACATCGAGGACTTGGTTTATTAAATGCTCGTCTGGCAATGAGTAGAGCATGTGAACTTGCAAAGGAACATGGTATAGGCTTAGTTGCCTTAGGGAATAATAATCACTGGATGCGTGGAGGAACGTATGGTTGGCAAGCAGCGGATGCTGGATGTATTGGTATTTGTTGGTCTAATACCAAACCAAATATGCCTATTTGGGGAGGAAAAGATGCTTGTATAGGAAATAATCCCTTTGTCTTTGCGGCTCCTAGAAGCAATGGAGCACATGTGGTTGTAGATTGTGCGGTTTCCCAATTTTCCTATGGAAAATTAGAAGAATATCGAATGAAGAATACACCATTACCAGTACCTGGTGGATATGATAAACAAGGAAATATAACACAAGATGCAGGTGCGGTATATGAAAGTAAACGTGTACTTCCAATGGGATATTGGAAGGGGAGTGGAATTTCTGTGTTGTTGGATGTCATTGGAACGATGCTAACTGCCGCCAATAGCGTATCGGATATCGGTGGTTTTGGAAAAGAAGTTGGTCTATCACAAATTATGATTGCGATAGATCCAATGAAAGCAAGCAGTGCACAAGAAATAGATGCAATTGCGGATAAAATTCTTGAAGATATCGCAAACAAAGAAGTTGCGGAAGGCTTTGATCGCATTTACTATCCCGGGGAATTGGAATTATGTACACGAAGAGATAATGAAGAACAGGGAATACCAATCCTAGATGAAGTTTGGAAAAAGCTACAAAAGCTATAAAAAAAGACTCAAAGAGTCTTACTGTACGAGATGTTCATCAATGAGCTTTTGAATCGTTGACGCGTCTGGATCAATATAAATCGTTTTATAATTTGAAAGAGATACTAAGCTACCTTTGTTGCCAGGTATCTTTTTTAATTGCTTTACAAGGCAATAATTAACAGGAACACTTGAGGATTGTCTGCCTTGGGAATACCACACGGCTAACGTTGCCGCATTACGCAACAATGCTTCATCAGGGTCTTCACAAGTGATAATCACATGACTGCCATGTAAATCCTTCACATGTAACCAGGTATCATTTTTACGACCGATTTTCCAAGTAACATAATCATTTTGTAAGTTATTTTTACCAACATATACTTTCATATCCTCAAATTGGAATGTTTCATAATGAGGGAGTTCTTGTTTCCTCTTTTTACGTATCTTACTAGTAATTGCTTTAATATAGCGTTGCTTCGCAAGTTCTTCACGTATTTCCATTGCATCTTGTACACTGGCTTGTTCTAACTGAAGCTCCATAGATTCAAAGTATTCAATTTCCTGTAGACATAATTCAATTTGTTCCTCTAGGATACTTTGTGCACGTTTGGATTTATGATACTTTTGATAATAACGATTCGCATTGTATTTGATATCATAACGAACATCAATTGGAATTTTAATATCTTCTCCTGTTTCAAAAGAAGGAAGTACAATACTAGAAGCCTTTTCAATCGTATGCATATAGGCAAATAATAAATCCCCATATTCTCGATATTTATCACAATCCATTGCTTCTTCTAAGGATTGATTCAACTTTGGTAACTTCGACTTATTTTTATGAAGTTCTTTACGAACCGCTTTAAATAAATCACCACTTTGTTGTTTGATTCGTACTTTTTCTTCTTTGTGATAAAACAAGATATCCATTCCTTTCATAAGAGGGTAGGCTCTTGTTTCTTTTTCTAAATGTGTTAAGGGAATGCTGTGAAAATACATAGTATCCTCAACATCACTTATGTAAAGTTGTGTTGATTCATCGATATGTTTCATCACATCATCAAAGATTTCTCCATGTTGTATACGATATTGCATCTCTTTTGATAATAAAGGAGAGAATCCATGGAATTGTTTTGTGAAAGATTCATTTAAATCAATGCTTGTATAATGGAAAGGGTCTTGTTTTCCACTATGTGGCTGTGGCAATTGAAATACAGCTCCAGGGTGAATCGTACGTTTGTTGTTTTCAAATGGAGGAATTCGTTTTAGTGCATCTACAATTCTTCCATCTTCATCCACAAGTATCACGTTGGCATATTTTCCCATAAGTTCAATATACAAATGCTTCTCATGAATATCCCCCATTTCATTACGTGCTTCTATGATCATATGCAAAATACGATCATATCCGATTTGTTGCATAGAACGAATAATACCACCATCTATTTGCTTTCTAAGTAACATTACAAAATTCCCTGGAGTTTCCAGAGTGGTATAAGATTCATTTGTCAAGTTGATACGATTATATACACTATGTAAAGAAATCATCAGTTTCTTGTTTCCATTTGCAGTACGTAGTTGAAACAACAATTCAGTATCTGAAATCTGTTGAATCTTTAATAATTTTGCTGGAATGGAAGTGTTAATTTCTTTGTTTAATTGGTATAAGAGTAAACCATCTAATGCCATTTTCTCACCTCAATGTTCCTATTATAACACACTTGTTTTTAGAAACATGAAAAAGTTGTTTGACAACCCATATTTTCACTAGTAAAATAAATATAATAGAAAAGAGAGGTGTTCTTATGAAAAAAGGTTTATTGATCATTATCAGTGGTCCTAGTGGAGTTGGCAAGGGAACTGTAAGAGAGTATTTTATCAAAGATGAATCATTAAAATTGGCATATTCTATTTCCATGACCACAAGATCACCTCGCGCAGGAGAAAGAGATGGGGTAGATTACATCTTTACTACAAAAGAGAAGTTTGAAGATGCAATCACGAAAGGTGAATTATTGGAATGGGCTGAGTTTGTCGGGAACTATTATGGTACGCCAATGTCTCAGGTAGAAAAATTACGCAATGAAGGAAAGAATGTCTTGTTAGAGATTGAAGTACAAGGAGCTACTCAGGTACGTGAAAAATGTCCTGAAGCAGTGAGTATCTTTATCATTCCACCAAGCATGGAAGAACTTGAAAGTAGAATTCGTGGAAGAAGAAGTGAACCTGAAGAAGTTGTTCAACAACGTTTAGCAAAAGCGGACAAAGAAATGAAAATGATGAACAATTATAAATATATCGTTTGTAACGATGATCCGCAACTTGCGGCAGATTTGATCAGTTCTATTATTAAGCGTCATATGGAAACGGATGAAGCTGTATAAAAAAAGAATAGGAAGTATATAATCACTTTGCGTACATAACGAATTCGTTGTTTATGAAGAAGTGATTTTTTCTTTTAGTAAGAAAAAAAGGATGCTTATCATAAGATAAGTCATCCTCGTTTTCATTATGTTTGATAAAGGGTTTATACAATCCCTTGATCGATCATAGAATCCGCAACTTTAATGAATCCTGCAATATTAGCACCAGCCATATAATTATCTGGCATACCATATTCCTTCGCAGTTTCATCTACGGTCTTAAAGATATTTTCCATGATATCTTTTAATTTCGCATCTACTTCTTCAAATGTCCAAGCTAAACGTAAAGAGTTTTGAGACATTTCAAGTCCAGAAGTCGCAACACCACCTGCATTGCTAGCTTTACCTGGAGCATATAAGATGTTATTTGCTTGTAACACTTCTATTGCTTCTGGAGTTGTTGGCATGTTTGCACCTTCACAAACAGCGATTACACCATTCTTCACAAGTGTTTTTGCATCTTCTCCACTCAATTCATTTTGTGTAGCACAAGGAAGGGCAATATTACAAGGAGTATTCCAAATGCTTTCTGCTGGATGGAATTGGGAACCTGGAACTTGTTCACAGTATTCATTGATACGTCCACGTTTTACTTCCTTGATTTCTTTCATTACATCAAGGTTAATACCGTTTTCATCTACGATATATCCACTAGAATCACTCATTGCAATTACTTTACCACCCAATTGCATAGTTTTTTCTGCAGCGTAGATTGCAACGTTTCCACTACCACTAATAACAACTTTCTTTCCTTCGAAAGAAGTTTGTTTGCTCTTCAACATAGCATTTGTGAAATAGCATAGTCCATAACCAGTAGCTTGTGTTCTAGCTAAAGAACCACCCCAGTTTAATCCTTTACCAGTTAATACACCAGTAAATTCATTACGGATACGTTTGTATTGACCAAACATATATCCAATTTCACGTCCACCTACACCAATATCACCTGCTGGTACATCGGTATTAGGTCCAATATATTTGCATAACTCTGTCATGAAACTTTGACAGAATCTCATTACTTCAGCATCACTTTTACCTTTAGGGTCGAAATCACTACCACCTTTTCCGCCTCCCATGGCAAGACCAGTTAATGAATTTTTAAATATTTGTTCAAAACCTAAGAATTTAATAATACTGATAGTGACACTTGGATGAAAACGAAGACCACCTTTATATGGTCCAATCGCTGAGTTGAATTCCACACGATATCCGCGATTCACCTGCAATTTTCCATTGTCATCTACCCAGGGTACACGGAAGATAATTTGGCGTTCTGGTTCAACAATTCTTTCAAACACACCTTTTTCGATATATTCTGGATGCCTTTCTGCCACTTTCTCTAGAGAAAGCATAACTTCATCAACGGCCTGGATGAACTCTTTGTCATTCGGGTTGCGTTTTACGACAGCTTCTTTAACATAATCTAATTTAGCCATATAATTTTCCTCCTATTAGCCATATATATTATAAACGCAATTATTCAAAATGAAAACAAAAAAATCAATTTTTTTCATATTTTATGAAAATGTTATGAAAATAAATGTAAGAACAATCATTTTCATGTTCATATATATGCCTCTTCTAGAGAAAAAGAACGATTTCTTATCGTATTATTACGACGATGTTTTTCTTTGTGTATCTGTAAAATGTGGATAGGTGATCGTATGATGTTAAATGAAATAAAGTCACAACAGAAAGTTCGTGTTTGCTATGTACATTTGGAAGAAGACAAAAGAAAGCGAATGTACTATTTAGGAATATATCCAGGTTGTGTAATAGAAAAGCTACAAAGTGCTCCTTTTCATGATCCAGTTATCTATCGTGTGAATCATATCTACATTGTCTTGCGTAATGAGGACACTCATAAGATACAAGTGGAGGAAATCGTATGAAGTATACAGTTGCATTTGTTGGTAATCCAAATGTAGGGAAGAGCGCTTGGATCAATGCATTATCCAATGCAGATTTTAAAGTAGGGAATTGGCCAGGCGTAACCGTGGAAAAAAAAGAAGCACTAGTTACTTGGGAAGGGAATGAATATCACCTCATAGATTTACCTGGTACGCATAGTCTAGAAGAAAGTGCGAATGAGGAAGATATTACATCATCTTTCTTACGTAATGAAAAAGTAGATTTGATTGTGAACATTTTAGATGCGACAAGTCTTTCTAGCAATCTTTTGCTATCGCTGTTTTTAAGGGAATTGCAAATCCCTATGCTTATGATCTTTAATTTTATGGATGAAGTAGAAAAGTTCCATATTGCATTAGATATTCAAAAACTATCACGTCGTTTACAAATTGAAATACTTCCCTATAGTGCTTTTGATAAAGCTGCGTATACCATTGTGAAAAATGCCATTATTCGCAATGTGCAAAAGGAAGTGTTTTATCACCCTTTACTGGCAGAAGAAGATGAAACAATCTATGTACAAGTATACAATTATATAGAACAACACATCCCCTTATATACCCAAGTAGATACATCTCAACTCCATCATTTGACGTGGAACTATTTACAAGATAATAAAACTTATACAAGACAACTTAGCAGCTGGCATATGAATATGGAACACTTGTCGAAACTTAAATCTGATCTTACATCTGAGCGTATTGCACTACATCGGTATCATACCATTGATTCCCTAATGGCTTATGTGGATATGAATCCTGATGCTCGTTATGAAATGACCCGTAGACTAGACCAGATATTATTGCATCGTTTCTTTGGTCTTCCTTTTTTCTTTCTTATCTTTTCTGTTGTCTTATACGTTGTGTTTAAAATGAGTGCACCGTTTAATGATATGATAGACTACGTAATAAATGATGTAGGATTTCGTTATGTAAGTTTTGCTTTGAAGTGGGCTCCTGAAGTGTTTCAGCATCTTATGGTGGATGGGGTATTGGCGGGAGTTGGGGGTGTTCTTGTATTTGTGCCTGTGATGGCTCTTTTATATTTTATGATGTCAGAGTTAGAAGAAAGTGGATATATGGCACGTATTTCTTTTTTGTTAGATCGATTGATGCGAACCTTTCATTTGAGTGGTAAAAGTTTTGTGGCATTATTGTTGGGCTTTGGATGTAATGTACCTGCTATTTATGCGACAAGAACCTTAGATAATCAAAAACAAAAAAGATTAACCGCCATCTTAATCCCTTTTATGTCTTGTGGAGCACGTTTGCCTGTCTATGTATTATTTGCCTCTGCATTCTTCGCAAATCAAGCAGGGCTTATGATATTGAGCGTATATGGGATTGGTATCTTTATGGCATTGTTGTTTGCGTTGTTATTTTCAAAAACGACCTTTATGAAAGATGATGCAATGTATGTACAAGAATTACCTCCGTATCGTATGCCTTCCTTGAAAGTAGTATTTCATAAAGTAAGAGAAGAAGTAAAAGCCTATATACATAAGGCAACAGGCATTGTATTATGGGCAATGATTGTACTATGGGGACTTACGTATTTTCCAACAGGGAATATCAATGATAGTTATATTGCGCAAGCGAGTAAATTTGTACAACCTATTTTTGAACCACTCGGATTTGGAACTCGATGGGAAAGTGTTGCTTCTTTACCAGGGGGAATTATCGCAAAAGAAACGATTGTAGGCTATTTTGAACAAGTGCTAAATCATACAGATGAAAAATCCACAAAGATTGAGCCTATACAAGATCTACAAGATATCGTTCATCATAGTGTAGATGCACTTAAAGAAAGCACCTTGCCTTTCCTTGTGGAAGAAGAGAAAAAAGAAACACAACCAAAGATATATCAATCACTGTGGAGTGATCCCTTAGCAAAGCTTAGAGCCTTTAGTTTTATGGTGTATGTCTTATTAAGTATTCCTTGTGTAATGACGTTACAAGCGCTTTATCATGAGTATGGATGGAAGCTGATGTGTCTATCGATCATCACAATGATTCTTCTACCATACATTACCTCATTTGTTATCTTCCAACTATTTTCTTTAGTACTAGTATGATATAATGCTAGCATATTAGAAATGGGAGGAACAATCGGGATATGAAATTATTATTTAAACAAAGAGTGTTTAGTTGGCTGGACAGTTATGATATTTATAATGAACATGATGAGGTTATGTTCATAGTAAAAGGTAAATTAGCATGGGGACATAAACTGCTTATTTATACACCAGATGGTGAAGAGGTGGGAGAAGTTAGTGAACATGTGATGACATGGCTTCCGAAGTTTCATTTAATTGAACATGGAGTAGAAGTTGGTATGATTCAAAAAGAGCTGACGTTTCTACGTCCTAAGTTTCATCTCACATGCAACGATTGGGAAGTGAATGGGAATATGTGGGAGTGGGATTATGAAGTAAGTAGTCCAACACGTGGACACATTATGTTTGTAACGCAAGAAATCTTTCACTTTGCAGATACGTATGTGTTAGATATCAAAGAGGAGGAAGACATTTTGCGTTGTTTAATGATTGTATTGTCAATTGATGCAGCAAAATGTTCACAAAATACGTAATATGAAAATGGGGAAAAAAGCACTTATTGAGCGCAAAGCAAATTTTGAGCGTATGCAACAAAAAATGGAAGAAGAAGGATATCAAAGTAGAAAAGTATGCATCGGAATCATAAAAGCAAATGTCGTAGCAATCTTTATAGGAATCGTAGCTACAATCTTGATGGTTGGGATGTATATGGCAGTGCAGGATGGTATTGAATTTCATTTCAATATCGATGATCCATTAACTCCGTTTTTGTATTTCATTTGTGCAGATTTGATATTGTTGGTTGTACATGAAGCACTTCATGGATTAACATGGGGCTTCTTTTGTAAGAGGAAATGGAAATCTATTCAATTTGGAGTTATGTGGAAATATCTAACACCGTATTGTTCTTGTCTAGAACCACTGCACTGGAAGGTTTATTTGTTAGGTGGACTTATGCCATTTCTAGTTTTGGGTATTGGCTTTTTCGTGGTTGCTATTATGGAAGCAAGTGTAGTGTTGTTGTTCTTTGCTATCTTGAATGTCATTGGTGCTGGAGGGGATTTGATGGTGGTTTACAAAATCATATGTAACCTTGAAGGTATTTTGATGGATTTACCTGAAGAATGTGGCTATATGCAATTTTATAAGTAAAGAGTAACGAGAAAATCGTTACTTTTTGTTTAAAAAGGATGAAAAAAAAGCTATAATAGATAAGTATAAATAAACAAAAGGAGAATTCAAATGGCTAGAGTACATAAGAATTTTATAGAATCTTATCCGGTAATGATGATGGAAGAACTTCATAAACCCATTATTTTTGTTGTGGATATGGTCAATGGGTTTGTAAAAGAGGGAGCACTTCATGATGAAAAAATAGGTGATATATGTGAACCTATTATTGATATCATTCGTGAAAATGAACACCGTGTAATCTTTATCAAAGATTCACATCCTGAAAAGACAAGAGAATTTATTTCTTATCCAACGCATTGCATCAGTGGTACTTCAGAAAGTGAAGTGATTGAAGAACTACAACCTTATGTTTATGAAGGGATGAGTAAAAATAGTACGAATACTTTTACGTGTCCAGATTTTCAAGAATTCTTAGAAACAAGAATTTTTGATTATCAAGATATCGTAATTACAGGATGCTGTAGTGATATTTGTATTTTACAATTTTCTCTATGTTTAAATTCTTGGTTGAATGAGCATAACGAAGAAGAAAAACGTATTATCATTCCGATTGATTGTGTGGATACCTACCATATCGATGGGGTTCATGATGCGATTATGAATAATGAATTTAGTATTGCGAATATGGCAAGTAATGGAATTAAAGTTGTTTCTCATATAGAAAGAAGGGATGCATAATGAAGAATTATGATGAAAAGTTCGACTTTCGTGATGAGCGTAATTTAAGTTTAGTTATGGATTTCTATGAACTCACTATGAGTCAATGTTATTTCAATTCCGGAAATATTGATAAAATAGTGACGTTTGATTTGTTTTATCGTAAAAATCCAGATGAAGGTGGATTTGCGGTATTTGCTGGTTTAGAAGAAGTGATTGGATATATTCAAAAATTGCATTTTAATGATGAAGATATTGCGTATCTTCGTTCGCTAAATAAATTTTCTGAGGAATTTTTAGAGTACCTGCGTCATTTTATTTTTACGGGTGATGTATATGCGGTGAAAGAGGGAACACCTGTATTTCCATATGAACCATTGATTCGTGTAAAAGCGAAAATTATTGATGCGCAGTTATTAGAAACCGCGATGTTGTTGTGTATCAATCATCAAACATTGATTGCGACAAAAGCACGTAGAATCGTGAAGGCTGCAGACGGTAGAGCCATTATGGAGTTTGGAGCACGTCGTGCACATAATTTTGATGCGGCAAATTATGGTGCTAGAGCAGCCTATATTGGTGGCGTAGCAGGAACCGCAACAACCTATGCAGGTGAAAAATTTGATATGCCAGTATTAGGTACCATGGCACATTCTTTTGTACAATCATTCGATAATGAATATGATGCTTTCTTAGCTTATGCAAAAACATACCCAGATAGTTGCACAGTGTTGCTAGATACGTATAATACGTTGAAGAGTGGTCTTGTAAATGCAATACGTGTAGCGAAAGAATACTTAGAACCAAATGGACATCGTTTACAAGGAGTACGAATCGATAGTGGAGATATGGCATACTTGTCAAAGAAAATTCGTAAAGCATTAGATCAAGCAGGAATGCAAGATTGTAATATCGTTGTATCAAATAGTTTAGATGAATATTTGATTCAATCTTTGATTTCACAAGGTGCTCAAATCAATAGTATGGGCGTAGGAGAAAATCTAGTATGTAGTAAATCCACACCAGTGTTTGGTGGAGTTTATAAGATGAGTTCCATCTTCGAAGGTGACACTATGATACCAAAGATCAAAGTGAGTGAGAATGTTGAAAAAGTAACCAATCCTGGATATAAGGACCTTTATCGTATATATGATGAAGAAAGCGGGAAAGCTATTGGTGATATTATGACCATTTATGGTGAAGAAATGGATGTACAAAAAGATTTAACAATTTATCATCAAACCAATAGTTGGAAAAATAAAACGATATCAGCTGGAAGTTATCGTATTGAAAATCTTTTAGTTCCTGTTTTTGTGGATGGAAAACTTGTTTATGATGTACCAAACTTACATCAAATTCGAGAACATAGCAAAGAAGCTTTTTCTCATATTTGGGATGAAGTATTACGTTTTGAATATCCACAAACGTATTATGTGGATTTAAGTAAGAAACTTTTAGACTTAAAATTAAAGATGCTGGAGGATGTAAAGCATGTCTAATACCGATACAAAACATGAAAAACGATTAAAGAATATCTTTTATGTATGCGTATTTGTATATCTTGTAACGCTTGTGTATGCCTTACTACATAATTTCATCATCAAAGATTATGTAGCTTTGGGTATGGCGTTTGTGGCAATCTTAACGCCACTTATTGTACCCGTTGGATTTAAAATGTTGAAATTTAAACCAGTGTATGAGATTTATATTATCTCTACCATATTTGTATATTTTGCCTCATTGATAGGAAGTAGTTTCCATTGGTATTCGTATACGGGATTTGATAAAGTATTACATTTTTGTAGTGGTATATTCTTATTAACGCTTGTGGTAATCGTATTTTTCTATATTCGTAAGAGCAATGAATTATCTACGAAATCGGATCGTTGGATATTCTTAATTTTTATTAACGCAGGGAATATGGCAATTGCGCTTATTTGGGAGTTTTATGAATATGCAATGTTGATCTTCTTTAATAACGATTGTATCAATCATAGAACGCAAGGTGTACATGATTCTATTACAGATATGTTATGTGCTACGGTAGCAGGATTGTTGTTAACAATCTTCATTGTACGTTATATAAAAAGTGGAAAAAGCAATTTCTTTGTAGATGTATACGAAAAATTCTACCAGAGGAATATTGCGAAGAAATAGAGCAATGAAAAAGAAATCAGACGATTTCTTTTTTTGTCTCTTCGTGATTTGTATCGCTTTGATGAAGGCTTTTATACTTTAATAATAGCTCTTCCATAATGTCTATAGCTTGTGGTATTTCATCTTCACCTAAAATCTTATCTTCCATAAACAGCTTCATGATTTGATAACATTCCCAGTTTACTGTTTCATCCATAAATAAACGATGATGACCTCCATGTAAATAAACAAGTTTTTTACGAGCGTGTGGAATTTTATCATAAGCATAAAGTGAACTTTTTGGGGATATAACTTCATCTTGATCTCCATGAAGCAACAATACCGGACACTCTACGCTACTTATATATTTTTTTAGGTTTTTAATCAAATCTGTAAATGCGCCATAGAACGCACGAGGAATTGGGATTTCCTCTTTCTTTTCATTGGACATAAAAGATGTTGCGGATTTAACTATGACATCTGTGATCATATCCATATTCATATATTGAAAAGCAGGAGCTAATAAAATAAGTTTTTTAACAGGTGTTACATTTGCCAAATAAGAGGCAATGACGCCACCCATGGAAAAACCAACGAGATAGATATCTCGACCACTTTGTTTATAGCTATCCAGTACTTCCTTTGCTTTAGCGACCCAATGCATCCAATCACAATCTGTTTCATCGAACAAATCGTACATATCAAATTGAATGATCTCAAAGCCATCTTTTTGACCCCAAAGGACAAAGTTGTCATATTCATGTTTTCTTCTTCTTCCATATCCGTGGATTGTCACAACGACAGGGGGAAGTGTTTCTGGGGTTAAAGTTTCCTTTAATAACCATTTCTTTAATTTCTCAAACATTCGATCACCCTTTCTATGCCTCATTATAACATATTTCACTTTCCTTTCCAGTGGTTTTTGCTTTATAATAGAGGGTAGATACCAAAGGAGATGCCAGTGGGAAAAAAAGCAACGTTACTAATCAAACATATCCATACCATATATACCATGCAGGAAGAAGGAAATCAAAACATCCAATTTCAACATGGTTTTATTGCGATACATCACGATCAAATTATAGATTTAGGTACGCATGATTTTATGCATCTCGTGGATAAAGATACGCGCATCTTAGATGGTACAAATCATATCGCTGTACCTGCATTTATCGAAGTGAATGGTAGTATGTCAAAGAATGAAAAAAAGGGTCTTCTTGAACAAAATGAGTATTTTATGCGCTATATGAAAAATGGTACATTGTGTATCCATATGAAACACGCTATTCGAAAAGATTTATTACATAACTATCATTATGAAGTGCTAAAAGATGTGGAAGTGGACACCTCATATCCGGTTGTACATACACTTTCTCATATGAATACGACCTCACATTTACAAGTATGTAATTTTTGTATCAGTAGTTCTCATGAACAAGTATCTTTACAAAGTCAAATGATGGCAGCACAATTGTTAGCTATGAAAGATCATATCGATGCCTATGAATTATTAAAGGCAATTACCATCAATCCAGCAAGATTTTTAAAACGAGAAGACTTAGGTGTACTGGATATAGGAAAATGTGCAAATATAATATTACTATCTGTAAAAGATATTCATTCTTTTTTCTACTCGTTAGATCAAAACTGTATCTCACAAATTATTCATAAAGGCGTGCGTATTTATCCAAATTTGCTTATTTAAAGACAAAAACCGACAGTTTTCACTCTCTTCATCATATAGTATGTTGAAAGAGGTGAAGATTATGGAAATCATGCAAATGAACAGGGATAAATTAAATGTATTACTTACGCAAGATTATTGTCCAAATCAGGCAATGACAAATGAGTTTCAAACGATATTCTTTACTTGTAAGTTATTGAAGATAGAACTTGCAGGAAAAGAAATGAAAGGATTTGTAGTAGATGAAAGTGCTCAATTTTTAATTTTGCATGTGAGTATTAAAAATATTACAAATGAAATATTGGCTATGTACAAAGATGATTTTATGATTACGTTTGATGATGAAGGACCTTTTGAAGCGGAAGAGTACTTTGGGGCGGAGCAACAATTAGCAGATGAATATGCTTTAAAACCACAAGAAGAAGTAAAAGGGAAATTGATTTTTATTATTTCTTCATCCGCAAAAAAAATTATGCTTAGCTACACGGAATACTTCGATGATGAAAGCGAAGGAAAAACATATAAGTTGAAATATAAAATTCAGTAATAAAAAAAATAGAGTAAATGTGTTGACGAATCAAAAAAAATAAAGTAATATACACACATAAACAAAATGACATTGAAAAGAAGAGTACACAGAACAGACTTTCAAAGAGAGTTCTCATTTGGTGAAAGAGAATAAAGATTCTATCTGTGGAAAATGGTCTTGGAGTTGCATAATCGAAGATTTTAGATTATGACGTGTTCGCTCGTTACAGCGATAGAGTATAACTTAGCAATAAGCGTACTTGAAGAGGTTCATCTTGTGAGAGGTGGATAAACTTAGGTGGTAACACGAACGTTAGCTTTCGTCCTATGGATGGAAGCTTTTTTGTATAGTATAGGAGGAATTGTATGATACGATTAGAAAATATCACAAAGACATTTCATGGTAAAGACAACGAAATTCATGCGGTAAAAGATGTTTCATTAGAAATTCAAGATGGTGAAATTTTTGGAATCATTGGATTTAGTGGAGCGGGTAAGTCTACTTTGGTACGTTGTATAAATTTATTAGAGCGACCTACTTCTGGAAATGTGATTGTGAATGGTTTAGACTTGACAAAGATGAAAGAGAAAGCATTAAGAGAAGAGCGAAAGAAAATAGGAATGATTTTTCAACATTTCAATCTTATGCGCTCTCGTACAGTAGAAGAGAATATTGCATATCCATTCAAAGGAAGTAAACTTAGTAAACAAGAACAAGGAAAGAAGATTGCTTCTTTATTGGAACTTGTAGATTTGCAGGATAAAAAAGATGCATATCCTTCTCAATTATCAGGTGGTCAAAAACAGCGTGTTGCGATTGCGCGAGCGTTGGCCAATGACCCTAAAGTGTTGTTGTGTGATGAGGCAACCAGTGCTCTTGACCCACAAACAACAAAAAGTATCTTAAAACTATTGAAAACAGTCAATGAAAAATTGAACATTACCATTGTATTGATTACTCATGAAATGGCAGTAGTAAAAGAAGTATGTGATCGTGTAGCGGTTATGGAAAATGGATACGTAGTAGAAGAAGGGAATATCCTCAACGTATTTAGTAAACCCCAAAAGGAAGTGACCAAAAACTTCATCGAATCTACTAGTAATATTTCTCGTGTCTATGAAATGATAGAAGATAATTCTGCATTAACTTCTATCCAAGAAGGTCAACGCTTAGTGAAGTTGAATTATGATGCAGTGAATACTTCCAAAGCATTAATTTCAGAAATATCACGTGATTATCATGTAGATACGAATATCATCTTTGGAAATGTGGAAATTATTTCTGGTACACCTTTAGGTGATTTGGTGGTTATCTTAAGTGGCGAAAAGAAAGCGATTGATGATGCAATCGTGTATTTAGAAAAACATGATGTGAAAGTAGAGGTGTTAAAAGCATGAATGAATTTTTGAACAATTTCATACCAAACATTATGGATAAACTTCCAGATTTCTATCAAGCTATTATAGATACCTTTATTATGCTAGGTATTGTAGGTGTTATATCGTTGTTGTTTGGTGTTGTATTTGGTGTGATTCTAGTGGTAACACGCAAAGGAGATATCCTTGAAAATCAAGTGGTTTACTTTATTTTAGGAAAGATTGTAGACTTGTTTCGCGCAATTCCATTTATTATCTTAGTTGGTTTTATATCTCCAATAACACGCATGATTATGGGGACAGGAATTGGCGTAGAAGGAGCCCTAGTACCTTTGGTTGTCGGTACAATTCCATTCTTCGCCCGACAAGTAGAAAGTGCATTAGCACAAATTGATCGTGGATTAATTGAAGCGAGTCAAGCTATGGGCAGTTCTCCTATTGAAATTATCTTTCGAGTATATTTAAGAGAAAGCATCCCGGGTATCATTCGTGCAACTACCATTACTCTGATTTCCTTACTTGGATTTATTACCATGGTAGGGGCGATTGGTGGAGGAGGAATTGGAGATTTTGCGATTCGTTATGGCTTTAACTCTTACCAATACGATGTAACGATTGTTTGTGTAATCGTATTATTGTTAATCACATCGTTGATTCAATTTATTGGTAATATCTTTGTGCGTAAGACAACACACTAGAGGTGAACATATGAAACATATATTAAAACAGGCAGTTCGAATCTGTCGAATGTGTAGCCTATAAGAAACAGAGTCGAATGAAAAAGAAAGATGAGGGAAAGAAAATGAAAAAAATATTAGTTAGTTTATTTGCAGTTGCATTATTAGCAGGATGTGGTTCCACTAAAAATGATGATAAAGTGATCCGTATAGGAGCGAGTACAACACCACATGCTGAAATTATCAAACACGTTCAACCTGTATTAGAAAAAGCAGGATATGAAGTGATTATTAAAGAATTCACAGATTATGTAAAACCTAATCAAGCATTAGTTGTAGGAGATCTTGATGCAAACTTCTTCCAACATAAATCATACATGGAAAATTGGGCTAAAAAAGCAAAAGAAACAGATAACATTGAAAGCATCTTCGCAGTACACTTTGAACCAATTGGAATCTATTCTGTTAAACATACTTCTTTAGATGAAATAACAGAAGGTTCTAAAATTGCTATTCCAAACGATCCTACAAATGGAGGTCGTTCATTAAAATTATTGGCAGATAATGGAATCATTACTTTGAAGAAGGGAAAAGGTTTAGATGCTACAAAGGCAGATATCGAAACCTATAACAAAAAAGTAGAAATCGTTGAATTACAGGCTGAAGTATGTGCATCTAATATTCAAGATGTGGATTACGCTGTTGTAAATACAAACAATGCATTAAACGCTAAAATCACAGATAAAGTGATTATCACAGAGGCAAGAGACGGCGAATTATCAAAATTCTTTGCAAACATCATTGCTGTACAACCATCTCATAAAAATGACGCAAAAATAAAAGCGTTAATTGATGCGTTAAATACTGAAGATGTAAGAGATTTTATCAATGAAAAATATGATGGAATCGTTGTTCCTCAAGTTCCAGTAGAATAAAATATAAGAGTGTGAAAATGCACTCTTTTCTTATGGAATAATGTTAAATTGCGTGAAAATGTGGCTTTCTACTAGATAAAACAGTATAATATATAAAAACAGGAGGGACAACATGAAACGCTTTATCATTAAAAATAAATTTTTTGTTAGTTTATTATCCATAGCGATGATTGTGATTCTATCATTAGGAGTATATATCATTCAAGATAAGAACACTTCCAATATACCGGTAGATCCACCTTCTGTTGTACCAGGAAAAGATGACAGTGATAAGGAAGCAGTTATCAAGTCACTATCTGCGAACTACAATTCTTCTGCTATTGGTAACTCTATTTCGATTAATTGGAGTATTAGTAAAAACGCATCTATCATCGAAGAAATTAAGCTGTATTTGAATGATAATGAGCCATTAGATGTAACATCATTTAGTTCTTATTCTTTCACCCAAAGCGTATACAACTTTCCAACTGGAGATAATAAGATAAAATTAGAAGTCATACTAGAGGATGGTAAAAGTATTATCAAAGAAACAACTGTATATGTCGACTATATTATATCAGTTAGGCAAGAAGTCATCTTAAAAGGAGCGTCTTTAGATATCACCTTAGAATATGTATATATGGATACAAATCCTGTTCATACACCAACCATTATTACAAATGATGATTTCGTTGTAACTCCATTAGTAAATTTCGTAGATACACAAGTAAAAACAAGCGGAAATCGTGTGACCGCACGTACAACATATAACTTCGCATGGGGAAGTGTAGAAAACATTCCTGAAAAAATGGCAGTACGTTGGAAATTCAATGATTTACCCGTTCCATTTAGTAGAGACTATACTGTTTTAAAACCTGAAAAAGAAACAGAAGCCACACAGTGATATGTGTGGTTTTTATATTTTGTGACTTATATGTGACTATCGTGTTATTATTGTATGATAGATAGGCTATATTTGTTATTTGTATCACATATTGATGTGAAAAAAATCTTGCAATATTTTTTTATTCCTTTACAATGTAAGAGTATAAGGAGGAATATAATGAGGAAAAGGATAATAAAATGTATTAGTATATTGTTGGCAATTACAATTGGATTTGGGACAATATACTCAGGTAATATAGTAGCACAAAGTGCGAATGGAGAAATTTCACTTGAAGAAACGAATCAAATTAATGGGACACAAGTAGAAAGCTTCGATACAGAAATAAACATGTTTTCTATGGATACAAGAACTGTAGGAAACGATATAACATCTGAAATAGAAGTTGTGAATTTAAAAGCATGGATCGCAGGTAATCTTGTATATGAAAAAGGAAAAGGAAGTACTTTTCCGGATACCATATACGGAGGATCTTCTTTTAAATTCGCACTAAATTGGAAAGCAAAAGATAGTACAAAAAGATTTAGTAGTGGTGATACATTCCATATAAATATCGGTACAATCACTGGACTTAATATGAACATAGCAAAGACTAGCAACTTATATATAAATGGTATTAAAGTTGCTGAATCAAAACTTACATATGATGCAAATGAACTAGTCTATTCGGTAACGTTTAATGAAAGTATTAAATATTTTGAAAGTTTACAAGGTAATTTTACAAGTTATACTACTTTCGTAGATAAACCAACAGATAAAGTAGTCAAAATTGAATTTGAAGCAGGATCTGAAGGATCTATAACCATCATCGATAGAGTAGACCCTCCAGGTGGAGATGGTGAACCAGGTGTTGGATTACCATCCGTTCGACCTATTTACAAAGAATTGATAACGATGGGAAAATCGACGTATTTCAAAGATTTCAATGATCCTTTTTTTGGGTGGAGAATAGTTTTCACTGACTTAATTCATAAAATTCAAACAGATCTAAACAATAAGCCAGATAAAGTGTTTTCAGATTTAATTATTGAAGATATTCTGGATGAAAATCAAGAGTTTGTAGAAGTTGAAAGTGGTTTTAATGTACCATTCTTTTTAGATATACCAGTGATTTTGCCTGGCACTCAAAGCGCAGTAGGTTATTATACCGATGAATCAGATAGATTTATAAATCCGGTAAATACAGAAGGTAACGGAAATTCATTTTATATTATCAAACCTACTTCAGATAAATTTAAAAAATTGAATACAGAGGAAGAGGTAAGAAGCACTCCACTTTCGTGGACAATTGTGAAAGTTTCTAATCGAGAAAAGTTAGTAATCAATCTTGGCGCGCTTGGAACTACAGATTCTAAGATGGGTATTACTGCAGATATGATTACAACTCGTAAAGACAATATGACTCCATATACAAATCTTTCGACTTTGATCAAAGAACAACTTGAGAAATATGAGAAAGCTAAAACCAAATGTGGTGAATCTGGTATAAACTGTGATGCGAAATATATAAAAAATGTTGCAGATACAATTGAAGCACTTAAAAAGGCTGAAACGTACTATGGTCTACAAGAAAATCGTATTTATGGATTCAATTTGAAATATAAAACAAAGATTGTAAATACATCGACAGGAAAAGTTTCGAATGAAGCTAAAATTACAACAGGTAAGTTAGAATATGATGTGGATTCTGAAGTAAATCATTCCTACGATTCTGGAATAAGTGGGGTATTCTCAAAAGGGGATATTGTTCTTATGAAAGCGGATCAAACGTATGGTTATACCGAAAGTGATTTGTCTTCATCAAAAAATTTGGTTGGAATGAAGGATATCAAATTCGAAGCATACGATGTAGATACAGATAAAAAACTATATTTCTTTAATCCATCCTTAAGTGAACGTGGAGAATATCAATTTTATGGCACAAGTGCATCTGGAAGTGATTTTACAAGTGAATTAGTTACAGATGCGGATGGTAAAATTGTCATTTCAGGTTTATTACCAACTCATAATTATTATTTAAAAGAAGTGAGTACACCAGATGGGTATTATCATGGAGATAACGAAAAGATTCCATTTACTGTTGATTCTACAAAAGTAAACTATAAATTGATTGAAAATGTATCACGCAGTGTAACCCTAAATAAATTGGATAAAAAAGATAACAAGGAATTAGAGAATGTTGAATTTGCGTTGTTTGATAGTAATGACCAACGTTTAAATGGGTTTAAAGTAGATGAAATCAAAGGGAAAAAGTATTATACGTATACGAATCAAGCAGCAGATACAGGATCATTGCTTACACTGGCAGATGGAACTTTAACGATACGGAATTTGCCGGCAGGTAAATATTATCTTAAAGAAGTTACAGCACTTCCTGGATATATCTTGTCAGATGAAAAACATGAATTTGAATTAAAAGAAGATTATACAAATGATATTACAACAATTGATTTAGGTGATATCTATAATCTAAAGCAAAAGGCTTCTATTAGTATGCAAAAAGTAGATGATAAAGATACAAGTATACCTTTAGAAAATGCGCATTTCCAGCTTTATAAAAGAAATACAGGTGCATCATGGTCAAGTGGTAATCATGATGAATGGAGCCTTATAGATGCTACTCAGTTCAATAAAAATGGATCTTTTATAACGGCAAACAATATGGCACAAGACGCATTGATTACAAATAATAATGGGGATATTTCAATCAGTTCATTACCAGAAGGGGATTATTATTTGAAAGAAGTAAAAGCTCCTGATGGGTATTTGTTAAATGATAAGCACTACCATTTTACGATTGATTCATCTACAATAGAAAGCAAGTTGAACGCATCGAGAACGTTGAATGAAGATGTTATGGAGGAAGTTGCTCAGAATCAAGTTGTAAATCAGAAAGGGAAAGCTAGTATTAAGCTGATTAAGTATGATCGTGCACTTGGAGCAAGTGTAAAAGTTGACGGTATTGAGAAAACATTAGATCAAATTTTTTATGAGAATGCGGATACACAAATCAAGGTAAAGAAACCTCTAAAAGGAGTTGTCTTTGATTTGTATCGCAAGGATAAAGATACGATTGATATTCAAAGTGATACGAAAATAGCAACGGATTTGATAAGTGATAAATACGGAGAAATACTGGTAGATAAGTTAGAGGTAGGTACATATTATTTTATAGAAACTAAAACATTGGATAATTATCAGTTGAAACGTGATCCAATTGTTGTGGAAGTGACACAAACTGATATTCAAAAAGACAGTGCAACTTTAGTGAAACTTGTTGATAACTATTTAATTGAGTATCAAATTGATCTTATTAAAAAAGATAAGGAAACGAATGCATTGTTAGAAGATGCGCATTTTGAAATGTATACAAGTAATGATGAAGTGATGAAATTTACTTATGATGAAACAGAGAATATGTATATTCCTAATGAACAAGGTACTTCTACATTAGTTACAAATAAAGAAGGAAAAATTTCTATTGGAAATATAGTATCTAAACAAACCTTCTATTTCAAAGAAATTAAGTCACCAGATGGTTATGCGATTGACGAAGAGAATAATCGATACACAGTGACTATTGAATCGGCAGATGCTAACTATACAAAAGAAGAACCTATCATTACAGAGCTTATTTGCACAAATAAAAAAATTAAAGATGGCAATGATCCAATACAGCCTGAAAGTCCAGATACACCTCAAAAACCACAAGAGCGACCAGCGACAATGGATACGAAAAACTATTATTTTGAAACATTACTTATTAGTGGGCTTCTTTTATGTGTGTTCTATATGAAAAGAAAAAAATACGCTAAATCGTAAGATTTGATTTTAACTTTGAGTGCAGCCTTCAATAAGTAAATATTGAAGAATGCACTTTTTCTATGGGATAAGAAAATGGTATGGTAAAATAGATGTGAGGTGAATACAATGTATGAGGATTTAAAAGTAATTATTGAACAAAGTGATAATATTGTTTTCTTTGGAGGTGCTGGAGTTAGTACAGAAAGTAACATTCCTGATTTTCGTTCTCAAAGTGGGATTTATAGTAAAAAAACATATCCATATCGTGCAGAGACAATGATTAGTTCGGATTTTTTCTATGATCATCCTGATCAATTTTATGATTTCTATTTCCACGAGATGATTTATGAGAATGCTTTGCCAAACCCTGCTCATAAGGCATTGGCACGTTTAGAGGAAATGGGAAAGTTAAAGGCAGTTATAACTCAAAATATTGATGGTTTGCATCAAATGGCTGGGTCAAAAGAAGTCCTTGAGTTACATGGAAGTATTCATCGTAACCGTTGTAGAGGGTGTCGAACATTTTATGATTTAGATGCGATGCTAAAACAAAAGGATGGAGTTCCTAAATGTCCACAGTGTGGACGTACAATAAAACCTGAGGTTGTATTATATGGAGAAAGTCTAGACCAAAATGTTTTACAAAAGGCAATACAATATATTTCACAAGCAGATGTTTTGATTGTAGGTGGTACCTCATTAGTTGTATACCCTGCAGCAGGGCTATTACAGTATTTTAAGGGGCGAAAGCTAGTTTTGATTAACAAAGATGCGACAGACATGGATAACACCGCAGATTTGTTAATTCGCGAGCCTATTGGACAAGTCTTATCACAAGTGGTCGAATAAAAAGAAGTCAGAAATTTGACTTCTATTTTTTATCTTTTTTTAGCACCGTATATAACAACCAGAATCCTAGTACTACAGCACTCATAAAACCAAAGAAACCAAGGGCAGGAATACCAAAGACTTTTGGTGTCATATTCGTCGTACATATCAATGCACTTGCCATGAGCAAACCAGTTGCGACAATGCCAACAATCAATTTGTTCACCATGTGATTGATACGGGTAAGAGGAACACTAGAATCCATAATCTCTAGGTTTACTTTCATTCTCCCTTTCATCACCAAACGCATCAGTTCAGATAATTGGATAGGGAGCTCTATGGTACGTTTTACACTCTCATATACTTTCTTTGAAGTATTTAATGCGCTATCTTTTATATCAAGTTTTTTAAGCATATGATTAGATACATGTGCTGCGGCAATTTCTATGATATTAGTATCAGGGTCTAATAAGGTCATGGTACTTTCAATTGTTACTAGACCTCTAGCAAGCATACTAATTCCTTTTGGCATACTGATGTTATATTTATGAGCAATCCCAAAAACTTCTTGCATGGCTTCACCAAGATGTATCTCACGTAAGTTCAAAGTAACATACTTTGCCATAAAGGTTTCCATTTCGTTGTAAAGTTGTGTATAATCCATAGGTTTATCATGTATTCCTAAAGTCAAAACGACATCAACCATTTTCTCTGTATCATTACTACTAATGGCTATAACCGCATTTTTCATAAGATCTTTATCACTTTGATTTAAAAATCCCATCATTCCAAAGTCAATCCATACAATTTTACCACCACGAATACGTAAATTACCAGGGTGTGGATCTGCATGAAAGAAACCATCATCTACGATCTGTTTGATGTAGTTTTCTGCTAATTTACTCGCAATTTCTTTATGATCATATCCATCACTTTTTAAAGTTGTGTAATCATCTATGATGTACCCATCAATATATTCCATAACAAGAACTTTGCTTGTCGTATGGTCGCTATTTATGATTGGGCATCCGATATATTTGATATCTTTGTTAAGTTTTGCGAATTTCTGAGCGAAGCTTGCTTCGTTTAAGAAATCCATTTCTTGCTTCGCGGTAAACCAGAATTCATCAAGTACGATATTGATATCAATCACACTTCCAAGTACTTCAGATAAGTGAAGCAATCTACTAGCTCTACGAATGAGAGAAATATCACGTTCCATAGTTTCGTAGATTCCAGGACGTTGTACTTTCACAACAATTTCACTATGATCTTTCAATGTAGCGTGATGTACTTGGGCGATAGAGGCAGAACCCAAAGGTTCTTGGTCAAAGTGTTCAAATACTTCTTCTAATGGACAACCATACTCATCTTCAATGACTTCACGTACGATTTGAAAACTCATAGGGGATACATTATCACGTAATTTGATAAGTTCTTTACAATAGCGTTGTGAAAACATATCCTGACGAGAAGCCATGATTTGTCCGATTTTTACAAAGGTAGGACCAAGGTCTTCTAAGATTTCTCGAAAGGTGATGGGATTTACACCTTTCGTGATGTGATGCTTTCTTAAGATTGAAAGAATCTGTGCAAGGCGACGTTTACTACTTAATGTTTTTGTTTCTGTATTATTCATTGCCTTTTTCTAATTCTTCAATCTTTGCTTTTATAGCATCTAGTTCTTCCTTACTTAGTTTCTCTAAATCTTTGCTAATTTCATCTGCATTTGCAGGTGTTCTAAATTTTTCTTTAATATCATGTTTGAGTTCTTCGTTTAATACTTTTCCTTGTTCGATGGTAAGTTCACCTTTTTTTACTAGTTGATCAATTACATCTTTGCTCTTTTCTGCAGTTGTCGCAATTGCACCAACACCTGCTAACATAATTTTTTTCAAGTCTTCACTAAAACTATTCATAAGTAGATACCTCCTATATATCTTTATTTTAACACTTTTGTATAGAAAAACTATCATTTTAGTTTAATTTTTCGATGGTTTATGACATTTCGTAATAGATTGTATTTTTATTTTAGGTTTGTTACAATAGGGTGGATAAAAATATGGAGGACAATATGAAGAAAATCATATCATTACTAGTATGCACATGTATGTTAATCACATTAGCAGCATGTCAAAATAAAAGAGAAGAAGACACCCCATCAAAAGTAACAGCTGCATTCTTTGAGGCTTGTCGTACAAAAGATTTGGATAAGATAAAAGAATTCTCCAAATGGGAAGATTATGCACTAAAAGCACTTGATATCCAAGAAAGTGATTATATCGATGGTGTTGATAAAAAACTTCAAAAAGAAGTTTATGCTAAAATGTTATCTTTTAAGGATGAAGAAGGCAAAGAAAGTATCAACGGCGATAGTGCGAGTGTACAAGTTACATTGATGTTATATGATTTTACACCTACGGTTACCCAAGGGATAAAAGAAGCAACTACAAAAGCAGAAGAATTGAGTCGTCAAGAAGATATTACCGATGCTAGGGCACAAGCAGAAATTAATACGGTTATTTTCAAAAATTTAAACAAAGCAAAAATGTCTCTAAAAAAGGAAGTTACAATAAAACTTGTAAAGGAAGATGATGAGTGGTTTGTTACAAAAGATAACAAGGATTTTGAAAAGATCTTTATTGATAATTTACAATCGTTGAACAATGTCGGAAAGTAGAAGCGCTAGATAAATATCTGGCTTTTTTTTCTATGATTTATATAAGAATAAGTTTTATCAAGAATAATTTTAAAAAATTCATAAAAAAGTGTTTACAAACCATACATCTTACGCTATAATTAGACTCGCTTAACAAACATGGCGGTCGTGGTGAAGTGGTTAACACTACTGGTTGTGGTCCAGTCATGCGTGGGTTCGATTCCCATCGTCCGCCCCATTAAGTAAGCAAGCCCTTAATTAAAGGGCTTTTTTAATGCAAAAATTAAATTTGGTGGGATTTGGTGTAAATTTAGATATTATTTAGCTTATCTACCATTTTCTGTTGCGCTTCATTGAACCAATGTCCATATACATTGTTTACCATATCAACAGAATGTCCTAAACGCTTTGCAATATCAAATGGATTGAATCCTAGATTTATTAACAAAGAAACATGGGAATGTCTAAAGTCATGAATGCGTATATTCTTGATTTTAGCTTGTGAAACCCAACGTTCTTTTTTTATCCTAATTGTATTATCGTCAAGAGGTTTGTTGAAATTAAACAACAATTTACCTAAATCAAAACCTACGATATCTTTATGCTCGTTATATAGCTTCTCTACGGCGTTAAAACACTTTATAGGCATTATGACTGTTCTAATACTGTTTTGTGTCTTAGGTGTTGTCGTTTGTCGCTTATGCTTTGTATATGATTTGCAGATTCTAATTGATTTATCATTTAGATCAATGTCATTCCAAGTAAGGGCGAGTGCTTCTCCAATTCTCAAACCGCACCAATATAAAACATTGAATAGTGCAATATATACTGTTTCATCAACGATACTCATGAATTTATCAAATTCTTTAGGTTGCCAAAATGCCATATCTTTTTTGATTTCAGCAACTCTTGATACATTCTTGAATGAAGTTATCCTGTATTCGCTAATATAACCATTTTCAAAACCATATTTAAAGATAGATTTAAGTCTAACTTGAACTTTTTCAAGTGTTTCATTAGAGTACAAACAACCATCACTTTTCTTAGAGTTCAATAGTTGTTGTTGGAATCCATCTATTGTTTGCATCTTAATCTTTGATAATTTTATACTTGTCCAATAGGGGAGTATGTGCTTTTCGATTACTTTCTGTATATCATATAAAGAACGTTCTTTTACTGTGTTTTTCTTAGATATGATATACAAATTGTAAAGTTCTTTAAATGTTGTGCTGCTATCTGCTTCCTGTTTTGCTTTAATCAGAAACACTCGTTCCCAATCTTGGGCTTCCTCGCTAGATGAAAAACCTCGTTTGTGGTAACGGTGCGAAACACCGTTTATATCGATGTATGAACCTTCACACTTATAAGTTATCTTTTTTACAGTCTTACTCTTGTTCTTTTTGCTCTTTACTTCTCGTTCATCTTTCTTTACAGCCATTGCTAAATACCTCCTTTTTTGGTAAAATATGGTATAGAAAAAGTATTGTCCTCGCTCGACATGATTTTTCTAACTTGCACCTCTGCGCCAACAGGGGTGTTTTTTTTATTCTAAAGCATTTGCAAAATTATTTAAATCATCTATCGATAGACCAATCAAGTTTAATTCCTTTTCAAATACAGATTTTAAAAAGTTCATGTTTTCTGCATATGGCCTACATTCTGTTTTTGAAATAAATAAGGAATTAGTTGTGTCATACCGCCCATTTGTAAAATCTAAAACACAATATTTGCTATAACCTAACTGTGTTTGATAATAATATTCCCTTTTTTCACTACCATCAGAAATTGTAAATAAAGCTTTTTTTGGATCAATATTATAATATAAATCTACATCGTTATCTGATTTGGTTTTCTTCTCGAATCGAGTATCGCCTAGGGGACTGTTAATATCATATACATATTCATATCCGTTGTTCTTGATTTTTGAAGCGACTTCATTATTATCTAGTTTTTCAAGGTATGTGCTTATTTTTTTATCCTTTTCTTCCTTTTCAACCGCTTCTTTATTTGATTCTTCCGTTGTGATTGCTTTGGTTAATTCGCCTTGTAACAAGTCTAATAAATCTTCTTCTAATAAATCAAGTCTTTTAAGCTCATCAGTATATTTATGATAGGTGTTTTTATATGGCTCATTGCCTATAGCAACAATGTCCTGACCTATTAAAATCATATCCTTTGAGTTATATTGAAAAATGATAGTTCCGTAATACTCGTTTTCCACTTTTTCATTCAAACTGAACGCATTTCCTGTTTTTTCATTTTTAAAGTACACTTCAGTACATTGGTTTTCGTTATCATATCTATTTTTCAACTCGTATCCGTTTTCATCCATTAGCTCAATGATTTCTTTGTCGTCCTTGTGCGATATTTCTGTATTAGCTTTTTTTCCACACGCACTAATTCCTAGAATCATAAGACTGCACATCAATACTGCTAAAATCTTCTTCATCCCTCGGTTTCCTCCTAGTAGTTTGTTTTGCTTATTGTTAAAGCAAGTTTCCCCAATATTCTAAAACATGTATTTTCAATCGTTACAGCAATTGGATCATACGCATCATTTGCTGGCTGTAACATGATAATACCAGAATCAGTTTTATAAAACTTTTTGCATGTAGCATCGTTATTATCTACACAAAAGCAACCAATTTGTCCGTTATCAAGAACATTAGTCTTTTCAAAGATAAGTAAGTCGCCTTCGTTTATATTTGCCTCTACCATACTATCGCCTTTTGCGTATTGCGCAAAGTACTCTTTGCTTCCGTTTAGGATGCTATCTGGAAGAGAAATATACTCAATGATATCATCATCAACAAATCCACCATTACCGCAACAAATTTGAGCATACAAGGGCATTTGTACAGTGTGCTCTTTTTTTTCTGGCTTTAGTATTCTGTCGCTTGATTCTCCAGTTAGATATTCAACTGAAACTCCTAAAAAATCTGCAACTTTTTTTATTGCTTCATATTTAGGTTTACTTCGTTTTACTTTCCAACTACTTAGGACTGCTTGTGATATACCAGTAGCTTTAGATACTTGGTATGATGTAATACCTTTTTCTTCTAATAATCTTTCGTATATTTCATACATAATATACCTCCATTTTTTAGCAATCAACAAATTCATAGTAAAAGTAGTTGACATACTATAAAACAGATAGTATACTACGTTTGTAGTCAACAAATGCATAGTGATTGCTATTTATAAATTAAATTCAAATATAGTATATCACATTTGTTGAGTAATACAAGACTGGAGGTGTTAATTTGTGGGAAAAAATTGAAATACTTATGGGTAAAAGAGGTATTTCAGTATATCGATTATCAAAAGATACTGGAATAGGTCAAGCGACTATAAGTAGTTGGAGAACAAACCGCTGTAAACCCAAGGTAGACAAACTTAAAATTCTAGCCGAGTACTTTGGCGTACCGCTAGAAGAATTATTGTAGAGAGGAGGAGTGATATGAGAAATAAAGAAGAAATGTATTTTGGTTATTCATTGGTATTTGGAATTAAAGAAGAAAGGGATGGTTATGGAAAAAAAATATAAAAAAGACCCTCATAAAATAGGGAGGGTAGCTGAGGAAATAATTTTGATTATCAAGAAAAATGAATTAAATATTGATGAAATAGAGAAATTATTTAAAAAGTTAGACTACGAAATCAATCATCGCACTTATATTCATGAGTAATATCTATTTTGTTAATTAAGTAATCTTCTCCTAGATTACACAATTCTTGATACGCAACACCAAAATTTTCAAGTATAGAGTTCACATGTTCAATGTAATCAGGAATTCTTGATGATTGAGGTTGGGTAAAATTAACTTCATTAAATTTACGATTTGCATAAATCATTGCTAAATCATATTTTAGTTTGTCTAAATCAATGGTGTTACCATCTGAATCAACATATATATTTGGCATATTTATTCTCCTTTCTCTTAATTACATTATAGACGATTTAAGAGAAAAGTAAATTACAAAGATATTAACAAAAGAGAGGAGGGAACTTATGAACAATGAATTAAAAGCAATCCTTGAGGATATCTTAATTGAATTACGTTCTATCAATAAAAAACTAGATGCAGTAACACCTAGTTCGAATGAAACACTGATTGATAACAAGAAGGTTATTGATGATATTGGTCAATCTGTTAGGTTAGCTGTTAGCGGTATGGTTTCATCGCCACAAGAATCAAATTTAAAAAGAAATAAAAGATAGGAGGGATACTTTGACAAAACCAAATAATTATCCATGTATCGAGAGAGAAAGAATAATTTCTAAGTTGTATCTTACTCGAACTGATGTTCAAAAGTTATTGAGGCGTTCATGGAGTGTATCTGATGCTATTTATGAAAAAGCCAGACAAATGGCAGTTGATAAAGGTAAGAATAATTTAGAGAAAAGAGCATATTACGAGTATGTACTTGAATGTGCTGGAATCAAAGAATCCGACATACATAAAATGGCGAATTTAGAAAGAAAGCGAATTAAAAGCTACCCAACTGATTTGACGGTCTTTGGATAGCTAAGATTCAAGGGTATAGATAACCCAATTAGATTATATGTCTAATTAAACCAAAAAGCAAGAACGGAGGAGTTTTAGTGAAGTTCGAAACATTAAAACAACAAGTCTTAGAAGCTTTGCAACACGGTAGTGAGAATGCAATTGATCGTTACGAATTGGCTCGCAGATTGAATACTGATGAAAGAATGATTCGGCGAGTGGTTGTATCTCTTATCGATGAAGATGAAGTTCCTATTTGTTCTTCATCATCATACAAAGGATATTTCTTGCCAAGTTCAGTAGATGAAGTTATTCACGCTAAGAACGAACGTATTAAAAGAGCAAAGAGTACATTCAAATGTATCGCTACATATAACAAATATATTCGTGAACAAACGCAAGAAAAGATGGATTTATAACAGGAGGAAACACATGAGTGTGGCAATAAGGAAGAAAAGAGTTTTCATTTACATAGTAGTTGTGTTGGTGTGCTCTTTTTTGTTAAACGTTGTTTTTGGAATTGTTATCAACAAAATGTCAGTTAGTGCAGATAATTCACAAGATATTTTAGAAGAAAGAATTGCAACGTTAAAAGAAAATTCAGTAAGCAAAGATGCTTACGAAGAATTAGTTAAAGAAAATAACAATCTTCAATCACAACTTAAAGAGGTTCAAGAGTTACAAGCGAAATGAAGAGCCATTTCATCAACTACAAGAATTGATGAAGTAATTACAACAGAATACAACTTGAATAGATTCGTTAATGATAATGGATTATCAGAACAAATTGATGTTGAATCATTCTACAAGTTGTCAAAAAGTTATGGAATTGATGGAGGATATGCTTTAGCGGTCTTCATCAAAGAGACAGGATGGGGTAAACATAGCCCAGCTTGGATCAACGGAAACAATCCTGCTGGAATTACATGCGGATTGGATTATTGTTCTTACAACACAAAGGAAGACGGTATAGAGTCGATGTTTCAGCTATTGCGTAAGTATGTTGATGGTTCTATTGCATACATAGGCAAAAGAACTACTGCAATAGAGGTAAGAGAGAAGTGGTGTGAGACAAAGGACATAGACGAAATCATTGGTCTATGGAAACAAATAAATGGAGGAAAGTAAAAATGAATAATTACGATGCCGAGTTCATCGAGGTGGTCGAATAATGGATTCTTTTGAGCCTAACCAAAATAACGTATTAGATAATATTGATTTTCAACAAGAAAAAAGAGAAGAAATGCTCCAAGTAGCAAAAGAGCAAGAACGTGAATGTTGTGTTATTTGTGGAAAGCCTCTGACAACGAGCCAATATGTTTATAAAAGACACGATAGTGCTTACGCTTGTGAACAGTGTCAGCTTGATGAAATATCAAATGATTGTGTGGTATGGGGCGATGTGTTGGAAGCTGAACGAGATAGAAAAGCGACACAGGAGGTGTTTTAATGTCCTATATAAAACATAAAATTCCAGAAAGCAGAGAAGAGTGGAAAAAGAACAGACTTGCTGGTATAGGCGGTTCTGACGCTTCCGCATCTATTGGTAAATCTCCTTGGTGTTCCACTTATACATTGTGGTGTGAAAAAACAGGGCGTATTGACAACGATAAGGAAGACAATGAACCAATGAGATTAGGGCGTGATTTAGAAGATTACGTAGCACAGCGGTTTACAGAAAAGACAGGAAAAAAGGTTCGTAAATCTTCATTTAGTTTTCAGTCAAAAGAGCATCCACACATGTTGGCAAATGTTGATCGCTTAATTGTCGGCGAAGATGCTGGTTTAGAATGCAAAACTACATCTGCATTAACAAGAACTAAATACGATAAAGGAGATATCCCATTTCAATATTACATTCAGTGTATGCACTATATGGCGGTAACAGGAAAGAAAAAGTGGTATATTGCAATACTTGTGTTAGGTGTTGAATTTTATTGGTTTGAAGTTAATTGGAATGACGATGAAATACTATCTCTAATCAAGTTAGAAGATGAATTTTGGAATTGTGTCACCGAGGATATAGAGCCATCTATTGATGGTTCAGAGAGCACAATGGAGACACTTAAGAAAATGTATCCAGATTCCGATTTTAATTCAACAGTGATTTTATACAGAGGTACAGAGTTAAAACGGTTAGATGAATTGAAATTATTAGAAAAAAAAATTAAGACAGAAAAACGAGAAATTGAAAATAATTTAAAACGTGATTTAGAAAATTGTGTGTATGGTCAATGCGATACTTACAAAGTAAAACTATCCCCCACGGAGTCTAGAAGGGTCGACAGTGATTTATTAAGAGCAATGTATCCTAATATATATGAAGAATGTTCAAATGTTGTAAAAAGTAAAAGATTAACTATAAAAGAGGAGGGCTAAACAAATGCCAACAACAAATCAACAGGGAGCTTTATCTAAAACAATCAATCCAAGCGTAGCGAAGAAAGAACCAAAAACAATAAAAGACTATATTGCGGTTATGATGCCAGAAATTGAAAAGGCACTGCCTAAGGTAATGACACCAGAAAGATTTACAAGAATTTGTCTATCTGCTGTATCGAATACGCCTAAGTTATCTTCTTGCACGCCTGCATCATTCTTGGGCGCAATGATGAATGCAGCTCAACTTGGTTTAGAACCTAATACACCGCTAGGACAGGCTTATTTAATTCCATACGGCAACACGTGTCAATTTCAACTAGGCTATAAAGGAATCATTGATCTAGCATATCGTAGTGGAGATGTAAAAACAATCATGGCACAAGCTGTATATGAAAATGATGAATTTACATTTGAATTTGGGCTAAACCCTGTTCTCAAACATATACCTGCAAAAAAAGACAGAGGGGAGCCTATTTGGTATTATGCAGTATTTAAACTTGTAAACGGAGGCGAAGGTTTCGAGGTAATGAGTAAAGATGATGTATTAAAACATGCTAAATCATTCTCTAAAACATTTAGTAACGGTCCTTGGCAAACTAACTTTGATGAAATGGCAAAGAAGACCGTTATCAAGAAAGTTCTTAAATATGCTCCAATGCGAACAGAATTTATGCACCAAATCAATGAGGATGAAACGGTTAAAACAAACTTATCTGATGATATGTCATCAATTCCTAATGAGTTCTTTGATGCAGAGTTTGAGGAATCCACTGATATCAAATATGATGCAAAAACAGGGGAAGTCAAAACCGACCTAGATGGCAACGCAACGTTGTTGTAGAAGAGTATGTCATATATATTATCAATTGATCCTGGGAATGAGTACAGCGCTTATTCCCTCCTCAATGAGGAATTGAAACCTATTGAGTTTGGAAAAATTACGAACAAAGAAATGATAGATTTAATTATTTCAAAATACAGTGGATGTGAAATCCTAAATATTCCTATGGTGATTGAAATGATAGGTCATTATGGTACAGGGATGCCAGCTGGTAAAACTGTTTTCGATACATGTGTATGGATTGGGAGATTTACAGAATTATATCATTTATACACTGGATTTGAGCCTGTATATTTGATGCGCAGAGAAGAAAAGATTAACCTATGCGGAAACATGAAAGCAAAAGATGGAAATATAAGGCAAGCTCTTATAGACCGTTTCGGAGTTGTTGGAACGAAGAAGAATCAAGGTTGGTTCTATGGCGTTTCAAAAGACGTTTGGCAAGCTATAGCTGTAGGTGTGACATATCACGACAAGAAGGTAAGAGGAGAAATAAATGAAAGCTAAAGTGTTAGCTAGTATTATGAATCAATTACGATTGTATAGAAATACAGTTGTACCGAATTCCGTTGTTAAGTCTAACGGCAAAGAAAAAATAATTGAAGAGTTAAAAAAACATGGTTTTGTCTGTGAAATGAGCGAATGTGAACATTTGATCCCAGACGCAAAAAAGAATCAAACTGACACCGACTACATTTTAGAAGTAGTGTGTTGATTTGATAAATATGAGGAGGACGCAACATGATTAACAGAGTAGTGCTTATTGGTCGCCTTACTAAAGACCCAGTATTAAGAAAAACTTCTGCTGGAGCTAGTGTTACTTCATTTACGCTAGCATGTGACAGAAAAATAAAAGTTGAAGGTCAACCAACTGCTGATTTTATTAACAATATATCTTGGAATAAAACAGCAGATATCATAGCTAAATATGCGCACAAAGGTGCCTTAATCGGTGTTGAAGGAAGAATACAAACAAGAAGTTACGATGGAAGCGATGGGAAAAAAGTTTTCATTACAGAAGTTGTTGCAGAAAGCGTGCAGTTCTTGGACACCAAATCAAGCGCACAGAGTGACGAAAACAATGGAATGAACGAGAATACATTTAATCAAGAAACAAGTGATACAGGCTATGGAAATGCATCTAGCAGTAGTACATTTGAAATATCATCAGATGATTTACCATTTTAATGAATTGAGGTGGTAAAAATTGGAGGAACTAGGGAAAGTAGACAACAATGTCATTAGATATGAAGAATACAACTTAGGAGAATTTGCAAGTATTGTAGTTCCTATTGGGGTTTGTTGTGTATGCAAAGAAGAAACAGTATGTGAATTTACTGAAAACGGTAAATATTATTGTACTGATTGTGCATTTAAAATTGGTGCTATAACAAGTCAACAATATTTGAACAATGTAGGAATTTGCATAGACGCAAAAGCAATAGTTCATGAAGGGCAAATTTACATAGCACGCAAAAATGAAAAATATGATTTTGAAAAAACTAATAAAGATTATCGGCAAACAAAAGAGTATAAGAAATGGCGTAAAAATGTATTTGAACGAGATAACTACATTTGCCAAGATTGTAACAAAAAGGGCGGCACATTAAATGCACATCACTTAAAAAAATTTAAGGATTATCCTAAATTAAGATATGACGTAAATAATGGAATAACTCTATGTGAAAAATGCCATAGAAGAAGGCATAAACATGATTAAGGGTTATTACATAGTGGCTAGAAAAACACTCGAATCCGAGATATGGCACAAGCCACCTTTATATTGGAAAGTATGGAGTTATCTATTAGCTAAGGCTTGCTGGGATGATTTTGGTAATATAAAAAGAGGTCAGTTGTTTGTATCTATCAAAGAGATACAAGAAGATAATCATTGGTATGTTGGGTTTAAAAAAATGATACCTAGCAAGAGCCAAATATTCGATATTTTAGAGTGGTTAAGAACCTCTTACGAAGGTTCGTATGAAGCATACAATGAACCCAACAATGAAGGCAACAGTAAACAACCAATGATAGCAACAACGAAGACAACACGAGGAATGTTGATAAGTATAGTAAAATACGACGTTTATCAAGATGTTTCTTATTACACAGGCAACACCGAAAGCAACAATGAAGATTTTACGAAGGCAACACCGAACAATCTACGAAGGCAACAGCAAGCCAACACTAAAAAAGAAACAAATAAAACAATAAAAACAAATAAAACAATAAAAGATAAAAAAGAGTATGGAGAACTCTCCAATGTTCTCCTCACAGATGATGAATATTCAAAGATTATTGAATTGAATTTATTATCCTACATCGATGATTTATCTTTATACATTCCTAATAAAAAAGGAAAACCTTATGTGAATCATTATGCCACTATCCTTCAATGGAGTAGGAAGGATGAAAAAGAGAAATCACGTAACAATAAAGAGTTGCCAGCATGGTATAAAGATCAAAGTAACATTGATACTGGTGTAGAAGATTTCGATGAAAGTGAATTACAAGAAAAAATAAAGAGGTTAAGAAATGAAACCTAAAAGTAACACAAAACCTATCCAGTTGTTAGAACTGTTTGGAGGTATTGGCGCACCGCGAAGAGGAATGGAGAAGGCAAACTTCAATATCAAATCACAAGACTATGTTGAAATATTGCCATATGCAGTATTTGCATACAATAAGATATTCAACAACGATTATATACCTCAAGACATTATCAACTGGAATATGAATATAGATATTTTAGTTCATGGAAGTCCATGTCAAGACTTTAGTAAAAACGGTTTGAACAACATAAATACTGGACGATCTATCCTGTATGAAAGAACACTCGAAATTATTGATATAGAATTATTTTATAAACCTCCAGTGGCAGTATGGGAGAATGTTCCAAACCTTCTATCAAAAAGACATAGGGAACACTTTGTACATTACATTGAAAGTATGGAACGTATGGGCTATACGAACAGCTATCAAATAGTAGACGCTAGTAAGTTTGGAATAGCGCAAAAGCGTGAACGTCTAATTGTTGTAAGCACATTAAATGGTATTCCGTTCGTATTTCCAAAAGGCAATGAACAGAGGATATCAATAAAAGAATTTATAGATTATGATACGAACTTTGATGATTATAAATTGTCAGAAAATGAAAAATCTCTTTTCTTTGAGATGGATGGAAACTTATTTGTTAAAGAAGCCACGAAACTTGGATATAAGTTGGTTGAAGAGTTCGATGTAGTAAATGTTGAAAGACCAAATAGTAAAACACGTAGAGGAAGAGTTGGAAAGCAGATAGCGAATACATTAACAACAAATCCAAAGCAAGTAATTTATTACGATGGGAAATTAAGATATTTAACTGCAAAAGAACATGTTAGATTAACAGGATTTGAGGATGATGATTACTATAAACTTAAAAATAGTGGATTGAATGACAAGCAAATATCTAGTCTCATGGGAAATAGCATAGTAGTAAATATGCTGATGGAAATATTCAAAGAATTGTATAGACAGGGGTTTATTGGAAATGGACAATGAACTAACATTATTTGATCGCATTCATGTAATTCGTGATGTGGTTGAAAAATACGGAGAAGAGAACTTCTATCTTTCGTTCAGTGGAGGTAAAGATAGTACAGTATTACATTATCTACTTGATGAAGCAATACCTAATAATATGATTACTCGTGTGTTCGTCGATACTGGTATCGAATATGACGCAATTAAGGATTTTGTATATGGGATGACTAAAGACGATAAAAGAATAGAAATAATCAATCCAAGTAAAAATATTAAGCAAGTTCTTGATAAATATGGATACCCATTTAAGAGTAAGGAATTTTCACACTTATTAGCAATCTATCAACATGGCGGAATGATGCCATCTGTAATTAGATATCTAAACGGAGACAGAGGGAAATTTCAATGCCCTAATATTTTAAAGCCTTTATTCACAGAACAGTTTGATTTGAAAATAAGTGATAAATGTTGTCTTAAATTAAAAAAAGAGCCTGTTGAAAAATGGTCGAAGTTAAATAATAAGTCTATTTGCATAACAGGAATGATGGCAACAGAGAAAGGACTTCGTGAAAGCATTCCGTCTTGTATAATCAAAAATAAATGGGGGGGGTAAAGAAATTCCACCCACTATTAAAAGTTACAAATGAATGGGAAAACTGGTATATCACAGAACGCAACATTGAATTGTGTAAGCTGTATTATCCGCCTTATAACTTTGTGCGTACTGGATGCAAAGGATGTCCGTTTGCATTAACACTGCAAGATCAGTTGGAGACAATGGCAAGATTATTACCGAATGAACGCAAACAATGTGAATACATTTGGAAGCCAGTTTATGAAGAATACAGAAGAATTGGATATAGATTAAAGAATAACGAACAACAAAGGTTGTTCTAGGAGGAAATATGGATTTAAAAATATATACAAGCAATATCGAAGAAAAAGCACACAAGCAAGTTCTTACACTTATGCAACAAGATGCATTTAAAGATAGCAAGGTAAGGATAATGCCCGACGTTCACGCTGGCAAAGGTTGTGTTATTGGATTTACAGGGAATTTAGGAGACAAAGTAATTCCTAACATTGTAGGCGTAGATATTGGATGTGGAATGTTGTTAGTAGAACTGGAGAACAAAGATATTGATTTGTGTTTGATTGATAAAGTTATAAGAGAAAATATTCCATCAGGAATGAACGTTAGTGAGGAACTGAATGGAAAAGAATTGATTGATTTATTAAGATGCAAGGATCAACTCAAAAATAAAGATGATTGGCTTTATAGAAGTATGGGTACATTGGGTGGAGGAAACCATTTTATTGAAATTGACGAAAATAAGGAGGGGTGTAAATTTCTTGTTATTCACACAGGGTCAAGAAACATAGGAAAGCAAGTTGCTGAAATTTATCAAGAGAAGGCAATTAAACATTGTTCATTTGACGAAGAGTGTAAATCTGAGACAAGAGAAGCAATAAGTAACCTTAAAGCAAGTGGAAAAGAGTTCGAAATTGAAAAAACTATTAAGCGCATCAAAAAAGAATATGAAGGTAAATTGAAATTACCGAGAGAACTATGCTACTTGGAAGGTAAAGATAAAGAAGATTATTTATGGGACATGGCAATCTGCATTGAGTATGCCAAGCATAATAGAAGCGTCATAGCAGATAAAATTTTAAGTAAGTGTGATTTGATAGAAAATGGAAGATTTCATACCATTCACAATTATATTGGAGAGGATAACATCGTAAGAAAAGGAGCTGTTTCAGCACAATATGATGAACCGTTACTAATTCCGATAAATATGAGAGACGGATGTATTGTTGGCGTTGGAAAAGGTAATGAAGATTGGAATTGTTCTGCGCCTCATGGTGCTGGACGTATCATGTCCAGGAGTGAAGCTAATAAGAAGTTATCTATGGAAGAGTATAAAAAAGCGATGAATGGCATTTATTCTACTTCAATAAGTAAAGATACTTTAGATGAAGCGCCAATGGCTTATAAACCTATGCAAGAAATTTTAGACTGTATAAGAGACACAGTGGAAGTGATTGATATTATCAAGCCTATTTATAATTTCAAGGCTAGTGATTAGGAGGAAAACATATGAACGCAGTAGATATAGTGAGAGAAAATTCTGCATGTGATAATTTTCATAACATAGATTATGCAAAAGGATTTTATAATGCTTTAGATAAAGTTCAAGCAGAACTCGACAAAGAAGTGCCTTGTGATTGGGAAGCGGAACGATTAAGTTTGAAGAAAGAAATAGATAAACTTACAGTGATGTATAAATCTGAATGCGAATTATCATCACGCCATGCAACAACTATCATGAAGCAGAGTGAAGAAATTATGCAAAAAGATAAGGAACTCAATGAACTGAGAGCAAAATGGGAAGCTGTACAACTTATATTTGGAGGTAAATGAGATGGGATTGGATATTAGTATAAAAGGCATGTCATATGAAGATACATACCATTGTGGATATATTACATTTGGTTTGTATAGATGTGCTGTTGCGACAGCTTATAACAAAGAATTTGGAGAAATCTATGAAAAGCCATATAAAAATTTCTTTTACGAAAGTAATGAAGAAGATATAAAGCGTTGGAATGAGTTATGTAATGATGATTTAGATTTGTTTTTAAATCATAGTGATTGTGGAGGTAAATTGACATGGAAAGAGTGTAAGAAAATCTATGATGTTATGAAAGATTTGAAAGTAAATATGAGAGGTCATAACTATGCGACAATGAACGAATATGACATGCACCAGCAATGGCTCAATATGTTTAAATTTTGTGCAACGAAAAGAGTAAATATGTATTTTTGGTAGGAGGTAAATAACATGGGTATATGGATACGCTCACAAGATAAAGAAACGTTAAGAGAAGTAAGTAACGTTTATATTGAAATGCTTTATCAACACAAAGAAACTAAAGAGTACTATGGCAGTGTTTTAGGCGGTAAGGAAAACTTTATAACAGTATACAAAGTTTGTGGAATGGGTATTTATTCATCAAAAGAAAAAGCTATCAAGGTGTTGGATATGATACAAAACCAAATAGCAAAAGCAGTTGAAGCAAAAACTAAATATTTACCATATTCGAAAGACAGTGAATGGAGTAGTTGTGAACACGTTTCTATAATTGTGTTCAACATGCCATTAGACGAGGAAGTGGAAGTATGACAGCACAAGAGATGTTTAAAAAAATAGGCTTTATTTTAGCAGAAAGTTACTTTTATATTTGTGAAAGTCCAACAGACAAATTAAATGTGTATTTTAATGAAGAAATAAAAAGTTATTGCGTTACATGGAGTAGATGGATACCTAGAATTGATAATTGGTATAAAGATGTATACGAAAATAAAGATATATCTGATTGGATTACATATTGCTCAAAGTATGGATATTGGCAAAGTCAAACTCTTATTGATGTGGATTTAAGATTATTTAAAGCAATCCACCAGCAAATGAAAGAACTGGGGTGGTTAGATGCTTAAAACATTAAGAGATGTGGCGAAAACATTGTATGGTGTTCCAAATTCTATCTGTTGCAAAGTTTGTAAAGCAAATAATAAATGCAAATTGAAGCATGAAAAATTGTCATGTGTTGATTGTATAGAAGAAGAAATAACAAAGTTAATTGATCGTGCTACTCAAAAGAAAGTAAAAGTAACAATTATCAGTAAAGAACATGGTTCATATCAATGTGATTGTCCTGTATGCGGTTGTTTCTTATCGGTTAATTGTAAAGATGTAGAAACAAAGTTCTGTAGAGAATGTGGACAAGCGATTTCGTGGGAGGATGAAGGTAAAAAACAATGAATGAAAAATTAGTAGAAAGGTTTAAACGAGGAAAGATAGTTGTAAATTGTAAAACTGAAAACGAGGCAAAAAGATTTATTAAGTGGTGCTTTGAAAATGGTATGAGATGGATGTGGGATGATGTTACTTGTACTCATTTTAATGATGATTACAACATATGTTATGGATACGATAGTTACCTCAAACATGGTAACTATGATTATTATATATCACAAATGCACACCATCGTTTCATTCAATGAAATGTTTAATAATACATTCACTAAAGATGATTTAAAAGTGGCAACAAGTATCGACTTGGGAGAAGTAGTAAAGAATATGAAAACGCATAATGTCAAAACAGTTCAGCCATTCTTCGATGCTGGGAGATTAGGTATAAAGAAATTTGAGCTTCGTAAGAACGACAGAGAATATCAAGTAGGAGATTTATTTGTTTCACATGAATACTCAAATGAAAAGTGTTTAGAAGGAAGCCCTTTTGGCACTTGTCATGAAACTGAAAAAGGATATACAGGCAGAAAATACACAGGTGTTATTACATTCGTGTTAAAGAACTATGAAGGTTTACAAAAAGGATATTGCATCCTAGGAATTGAGGTACTAGAGAAATGAAACATAAGGCACAAGAGGCGTTAGATTGTTTGTATGATGAAAATAAAATGGATAAATTCGCTAAAGGTTTTTCTCGTGATGATGATTATACTTCACAATTTGATTATGATAACGCAAAAGATTACTGCATTGATAAACTTAACGAACTTATCAAACTTCAAATACCATATAAGTATTTACAAATGCTTTGCATTGTCGTGAAAGAAAACATTGATCGTTTAGAAAAAAAAGCTCGGAAGTTTGAAAGAGAAGGTAAGTTTTCGGACTTAGCTGTCTATAGTGGGCTAATAGAACAGCACAAGCAAATCATAGAAGTTTTACACAAGCAAAAAGAAATGTGGGAGGAAGAGGAATGCCAAAAACAATAGAAGAGTTAGATGGAGAACTATGTAAATATTGTCCATGCACAGACTATGGTTTTGAAAAAATAAATACAGGACCTTGGAATTTGTGTGAAGGTTGTGCTTGTGATAAAGCATATGAAAAATACCTTGAAGATAATCAAGATGAAGAGGAGTAACTAGATGAAAAGATTAACAAAGAAATGCAAAGATGAAAACGGACGATTTTATGCACCTAACACTGACGATGTGGGAGAAGCTATGGAAAACGTAATCTTTCAAAAACTAGGCAAACTAGAAGATTTAGAAGAACAAATAGGAATGCCGTTAGAAGATTTCTGCACATGTATGTTTCATACAGGGGATTTCTTTTATGTCATTGTAAAAAATGAGGATACTGAACAATTAGAAATTGTAGAAGTAGAAAAAGAAGAGGGCTATATGAACCAATATAGCCAAGGAGCTTTTTATTTCACAGGAGAATCGGAAAAAGATATATTTTATGAATATCCTATTTCGTGTTATGGAAAAGATTTGTTCTTAACTTACGAAGAAGCAGAGAAGAAGTTGGAGGAAATGAAGAATGAAAGATGAAAAAAAAGATATAATATCAAAAATTAAAGAATTAGCATATGAGAATGTAAACAAAAAGTTAGAAGAAGAAAGAAAAGCTACTGAAAAGAAAATAAATGAGGACATTGATAAGGTAGAAAAAGTATTAAGCTATATCAAAAATAAACTTATTTATAAAGAAGTTAAAGGAATAAATGGATGGAACACGGTAGGCTATGTATTGGTTGATGAAGAAATATTTTTCAATGATTATAACGATGAAAAAGATAATACATATAGAAAAGGAATTGTTTTTAACAAAGAAAGAAGACGGCATGATTCCTTGTTATCAGTCAATGGCAATCATTACTATGACATAAGAAATATAATTGAAAATTATAAATCAAATTTCGAAGATCATGAAAGGCGTTTGGATAGGCTTAATGAAAATTTTAGAGAAATTGAAGAGCAAGGAAAATTGTTGTTGCAACAAGAGAATAATATCAAAAAACTTATTGAAGAATATAAAAAAGTAGATATTCAAGAAATTGAAGTAGAAGAATTTTAAAGGAGAACCAACATGGAAAATAAAGAAGTAGAATATCTTATAGAATGTCTTTTACCTAAAGATAAAACTTCTATAAATTATGGACATATAGAAGGAATTATAAGAAATATAATTGTTAATTTCGAACAACTCGAAAAAGAGAATGCAGAGTTAAAAAAGTACAGAGGAACCGACGATACTGCTGACGCTATGATTTATGCTTCTATGGTGAGTCAAAAGCAAGAAATAACAGAGTTAAGGAATCAACTCCAAGCAAAAGATAAAGCGTTGGATAAGGCTATTAAAAAAATAACTTTGGATAATGATGAAGGAACTCAATTTTTAGATAGTCAATATGAATATTGGAAAGAGTGGTGTGAAAATGAATGAAAAAGAACATTTTAATTTACCTAGAATAAAATTTCACGAAGACTTTAAAAAAAAGAAATTCGATAAGGAAATGGCATTGTGTTTGGTAGGAGAACTACAGATGCATTGGTGTCAATATTGTAATAATTATAAAGATAATAATTGCGGTTGTTATTTGCCACCATTCAAAAAAGAAATGATCCATAAGATCAACGAACACTTCGACAATCCACCTTTGAACATGAACAATTTGAAACAACTCATTGGCAAGCCTATCTTTAATAACGATCGTAAAGAATGGTTTCTATTACTTGCAGTTAGAGATGGGGCAAATAAAGAAATTGATGTGATAAGCACCAAGAAACAGTATAAAGAAACTTATGGTTATCGAGATGGTTGTTTCTTCGCAAGGGAGGTAAAGGATGAAAACTAGAAGGGTAGATTATTTAAACTCATTACCTTGGCATAAGCAATTGTTAGAGGCGCTAAAAATAGCATTAAATTTAAAATTTAGAATTAGGAATTTAAAAGAATATCTTGAGGAAGAAATAGAGGTAAATGAGTGAATACACGGTGGAGAGCAATAAGAATAATCAAAGAGAGAAATATGAGTTATCTCGATAAATGTATGCTTAAAGCTATAAAAAAGATGACTATTATTGGAGCAAGTGTTGGAGTGAGTGCAGTTGATTTGATTAGAAGTATAAAGATATTTGGTGGGTACGAAAAGAAAACGTTAAATCAATTATGGAAGAGTAATAAGAAGCGGTAATATAGAGCCGATAAAGAAGTAAATAAAAAACCTCCCACCGCCGACCAAAGCAAAGAGAGGTAAAACCTAGTTAAATTATATCATACAAACTAGGAGGAATAAACGATGTTTACAAAAGAGAAGAGAAACTATTTCAAAAGGGAATGTAAAAGCAAGTATTTCATGATGAAAAGATTAAATGAAATTGAAAATGAATTGAAGTACATAAACGATATCCTACGTGCTAAAGCAAACAACTACAAAGAAAACATGTATGGAGAAGAAGCGCTTTTGAAAGAAAAGGAAAGCATAACATTGAGACTTAATTATGTGGATGATGTGATTAGTTCAATACGCGATCCGCGAACAAGGGGAATTGTAAACGACCTATGGGTAAATGGATTCTCTAAAACAAAGACGTCAATCAAATACAGTCTAAGCGAAATGCAGATGTACAGGAACATTGACACAGCACTATCGAAAATTTTATAAACATGATACTTAGTATCGTGTTTTTTTTAAGATAATTAAGTAGCGGGATAGAATAGTGGTTAATTCGCCAGTCTTATTAGCTGGATATCGGGATTTCGATTATCCCTCCCGCAACCAATAGGAATAACATCAACCTCAAAGGGTTGGTTTTGTCATATAAGAGAGGTGTGGACCAATAGCGAAAGGAAAATATAAAGAGTGGTTAGAACCCGATAATTTACTTAGGCTAAAGGCTTGGGCTCGAGATGGCTTAGTAGATACACAAATAGCCCACAACATGGGTATTGGGTGTTCTACATTACAAACATGGAAAGCCACTTATAAAGAGATTCAAGAAGCCTTAAAAAAGGATAAGGAAGTAGTGGATATTGAAGTAGAAAACTCTTTACTTAAAAAGGCTAAAGGATATAACGTTGAAGTTAAAAAGACTTTCAAGGTAAGAACGAAAAAATTCAGTGAAACGACAGGAAAGTTAATAGAGGATAAAGAGGAACTTGTACAAGCTATAGATGAAGTACATATACCAGCAGATACCACAGCTCAAATATTTTGGTTGAAGAATCGTAGATCGCAAGCATGGAGAGACAAACAGGAGATAGTATCGACAGAGGCGAATGAAATAGCTAAGAAGGTAGAAGCATTAAATAAATCGGTTGTTGAGAGTGTAGTAAAGAATCGTGATATTGAGGATCTAGAGTAATGAATATACCAGCACCATTTAATGAAAAGCAGATAAACTATCTATTTCATACATTTGATTCATGGTTCAATGTGTTGGAAGGTGGGAAGCGTGGAAGTAAGAATGTATTAAATACATATGCGTTCTGTGTGAATTTAGAAACACATCCCGATAGATTCCATTTAATTGCTGGTGTAGATCAGTCAAGCCCGCGTGTTAACATCGGAGATTGTGATGGCTATGGATTGTTCAACTACTTTGAAGGAAGATATCGCAAAGGAAAGTACGAAGCAAAGGATTGCTATTATGTTCAAACAAAAGCTGGTGAAAAGATTATCTTCTTTGCTGGAGGCAAGAAAAAGGGCAGTGAAGCAGATATACGAGGTTACACGTATGGTTCAGTGTATATCACAGAAGCAAATCTATGTTGTAAGGAGTTCTTGCAAGAAGCTATGGACAGAACGCTTTCCAGTAGTCGCAGAAAGGTGTTTCATGACTTAAACCCTAAAGATAAAGACCATTGGTATTACGTTGACTTCTTACAGTTTCACGAAGATTCCCAAAAAACTAATAAATCATATGGCTACAACTACGGACACACTTCAATAGCCGATAATATGTCTCTAAGCGACGAAAAAATAAAAAAAGAACTTAGTACATATAAAAAAGATTCTGTATGGTACAAGAGAGATATATTAGGTCATAGAGAGACAGCAGAAGGGCTGATATTCCCATATTATGCAGATGATGAAGAGACATATCTTGCTGATGAAGAAGAGTTACTTAAACTTAAGGGGCGATTTAGTCATTTGATTATGGGTATTGATTTCGGAGATAGCGGTAGTAAGTATTCATTTCATTTAAGCGGATTCATCGATAGTTGGAAGAAGATGAAAGCACTAGATGAAACTGATATGAAAAAATCTAACGGTATAGATGCTAAAATGCTTTGTGAGACGTTCATTAAATTTTATAAGCTAGTTATTGAAAAATGGGGTCAACCCGAATGGATATTTTGTGATAGTGCATCCAACACATTGATTAACACATTAAGAACAGCAGCGCGTGAAGCTGGACTTCCATACAACTGCATTGCTGGTGTGGTTAAGAACCCCATAAGTGACCGTCCTAAGACTGTAGACGAACTATTGAGTTCGGGACGACTAGAAATCAACCGAAAGTGTAAAAACGCTAGAAAGGCTTTGAAAAGCCTAGTATGGGACGAAAAGAAAAAGGATGAACCCGAGGATGAGAACAAAGGTAACATAAATGATGATTGGGATTCATTCTGTTATACGTTTATAACACATACTCAATATATTGAGTTAAGGAGGTAACAACGAATAAAACAATGTATTAAAGATTATTTAGCTATTCAAGGATATAACATTGACAGTGATTCACAAACGATCATCGAAAAAACAAACAAGTGGTATAAAAATAATGAAGAAGACTTTCATCAAGCATTTACAATCAATGGAGAATCTTACGACCTTGAAAGAATGAATTTCGCAAAAAGATTATGCGCGGATGATGCAAACTTAATTGAAGTAGTGGAAGTGAATGTATCCAAAAACACGAATGAGAACGACCTTATAAACAAAATTCTAACCAACAATGAATTTGAAGCAATGTACAGGAAACAAACAGAAGAAATGAGTGCCAATGGAACAGTTGGTGCTTATATCCGAGTTGATAATGTTGGTCTTATGAAAGATGGAACACTTAAAGGTGGAGATATCAAGATTAACTATTGCAATTCGCTGAATATAATTCCACTTAATGTTGAAAATAACCAAATCATCGAATGTGCTTTTACTGGTGTTTCAAGAGATAAAAAAGACGAGTATATAACATTGGTAATGTTTACGCTTGAAAATGGTAAATACATATGTAAAAATGTGGTCTTTAATTCTTTGGGAGTTGAACAAAAAGAAAGAGAAAGCACAATTACGCTTGGAGATGTAAAACCTTTCTCAATCATGAGGACAGCAGAAGTTAATAACCTCGATATGATTGGATATGGTTTTCCAAAACTATGGAATGCAATTCCTAATTTGAAGATATTAGATTTATCCTATACTATGTGGAAACGTGATCTTGAAAAATCCGACAAAATAGTCTTGATGAACGATATCCTATGTAGGAAAGATAAAAACGGAAATCCGCTTCCTCCTACAGCGGAAATGAAAAAAATATTTGTTCAACTTGGCGAAAATTCTAAACTGCCCGAAGAAAATGCACTATGGCAAGAATACAACCCAACAGTACGTATCGATGATGTTACAAAGAGTTTTGAACTTGCATTAAGTATGTTGTCAATTTCATTCGGGTATGGAACTAAACGATATTCGTTTGAGGATGGAAGAATAGTATCCGCTACAGAGTATGCTGGGGATCGACAGGATTCCATGCAAGAAATCAATAAGCAACGATCCGAAAGTAAGAATTATATCATTGATTTGGTAAAAGCTATCAAATGGATGTATAACGCATTAAATAAAGCGAGTTTAAACATAGAAGAAGAAATCATGATCGATTTTGATGATTCTTATGTGGAAGATAAAAAAGCTACTGCTGAATCTATGAGGAATGACGCTCTTTCATTCGGGATACCTACACTTACAAAATGGTATTTGATGAAAAGGTATAATATTGCGGAAGATGAAGCGGTCGAACTTTTATCCGAAATGAATAGTGGAGATGATGGAGATGAAACAGAAGAATAACATCGAAAAAGATTCACTAGAAGCCGTGGAACAAGCGAAGGAATTTGAACTTAGCATACTTCTTCTTTTGACATATCATATATCAAAGACATTAAGCGAAGATGAAACTAAAGCACTTGCTTTAAGTGAAATACGCAAGTCTATTTCAAAGGAAACAAAAAACGCACTGAAATCATTAGAGGAAGCATCAAACACAGCTATCACGATCGCTAATGACAGGGAATATGATTCATTAAAGGAAAAGGCGCCTAAACTAATCGAATACAAGGGGAATAGCAGATATGTTGCCGATTGCGACGAATACTTTAGGAAATATATGCGAAGCGGTGGTACCAATTATGTGGTTGGAAAGAATCAACGTGTATTGCAGTATTTTAATACATTCATTGAGCAAAATGTTAAGAGTGTAGTAGATGGCACGACATCCGTAAACGATGCAGTTAAAAAGGCTATAAACGAATTATCTAGTACTGGTCTTAAAATCATTAACTATGAGAATGGAACAACAAGAAATATAGATGTATTCGTAAGGCAACAAATACAATATGCATCCAAAGAATCAACACACGAATTGAGAGAAGAATTTGCTAAAAAGAATGGTATTACAATATGGGAGTTCGATGCACACGCGAACGCACGTCCCAGCCATCAACAATGGCAAGGCAAGCGATACGACACTACAGGAAGACACTATCCAACGTTAAATGAACTAACACATGGAGAACACGAAGAATTTGGTTGTAAACACATTCGATTCCCTGTGTTTAGTAAAGATGATCCGTACATGTTTAGTAAAAAGGATCTCGAGAGCATAAACGCAAAGCCGTTTGTATGGAACGGGAAAGAATACGACGGATATTCCGCTGCACAACAGCAAAGAAAAATAGAACGCGAAATAAGGGCTTTAAAACGAGAAAAAACATTGCTCAATGAAAATGGTTTTGACGATAAAGAAGCATCGTACAAACTTAAAATAAAAAATGCTCAATATTCTTCTTTCTGTAAAGCGTTCGGAACTTACAAAAGAAATGACAGATTATAAAGATGATACTCGGTATCGTCTTTTTTTATTTAATATGTAAGTAACCCATAACGCAGAAGGTGCGTTTAAGAAGATACTTTAGGAGGAAAAATGAAAAACATTTTAGAAATCTTGCAAGAAAATGGAATTGAACTTAACGACGAACAATCAAAAGCAATCGAAAAATCTACTCTTGAAAATTACAAGACCGTGAAAGATTATGAAAATCAAACGGAAAAGCTAAATCTAGCGGAACAGAAGAATAGTGACACGCAAAAAGCGTTTGATGAGTTCAAAAAAGGTTTTGACGGGGTAGATGTCGAAGGTATGAGAACAAAAATCACTGAACTCACAGACACCTTGTCGAACAAAGAAAAAGAGTATGAAACAGAAAAGGCGAAATCAAACCTTGAAAACACTTTGAAAGAGAAAGCTGTTGAATTAGGTTGCGTCGATTATGAATTAGCGCATGGTTTGTTGAATGTCGATGATTTGTTAGCAAGTAAGGACTTGTCGGCAGATATCGAAAAAGCATTCAGCACACTTAAAGAAAGCAAGCCGATTCTATTCAAAGAAGAAGAAACAGATCCTATTGATAAGTTAAATATTATCGGTAGAACAGATGGAAAACTTACAGAAGGAGATATTTCCATGAGAAAGGCGATGGGGTTACCTGTCGAAGGAGGAAAAGACTAATACCAAATACAATCGCATTAGCAAAAAATTACACAAGTTTATTAGATGAAGTATACAAAGGTGCATCAGTAACGGCAGACTTAACAAGTGATTCAAGCATGGTGCGCGCTGGCGCAAATGCAAATGAGATCATTTATCCACAAATCAGTGTTACAGGCTTAGGAGATTATGGGCGTAACAGCGGATACACTGACGGAGCGGTTAACTTAGAATGGAAAACAGCTAAGTTCAACTATGACCGTGGAACAAAAATCAGCGTTGACACGATGGACAACGAAGAATCACGCAATTTAGCATTTGGAATGGCTGGGGCAGAACTTATGCGTACAAAGGTTGCACCCGAAGCTGACGCGTTTACATTCGCTAAGCTAGCAAGTAAAACTGGCATTTCGATCGCTACTCCAGCAACTTATAGCGATGCAGTTGCGTTCCTATCTGCTTTGATTGAAGCTAAAAACAAGATGGACGAGGATGAAGTACCAGAAGAAGGACGTATTTTATATGCTACTCCAACTTTATTAAATGGAGTTATGGCATTAGATACAACTAAATCACGTGAAATCCTTGCGTCATTCAACGTAACTAGAAAAGTTCCACAGAGTCGTTTCTACACAGCTATCGAATTATTGGATGGGAAGACTGCTGGAGAAGAAGTAGGACATTACAAAAAAGCAACAGACGCTAAAGATATCAACTTTATGATTGTTCACAAACCAGCAATCATTAAATTCGACAAGCATGTTGCAAGCGATATTATCCCAGCTTCAATGAATGCTGATGCAGACAGCGATATTTCAAAATATCGTAAGTATGGAATTGTTGATATCTACGAAAACAAAGTGGCTGGTGTTTACCTAAGCCACAAGGCATAGGAGGAACTTATGAGCAGAATTGTAGGGCTTGTGTTTGAAGCCGAGCAAGACAACAAAAAATCCAATGAGCCTAGCGTTAATGAGTTGAAAGAAATACTGGATAAAAACGGTATTGAATACGATAAGAAAGCGAAAAAAGCCGACTTACTTAAATTACTTGAAGATTCACAAGGTAATTTAAACGAAGGCGCTGGACAGTAATTGTGATTGAGGTAACGTGGGAGTATTACAACTCCCACTTTCCAAAATTAGCAGAAGATCAGTTTAACAAATTGATCTACAAGGCTCAAAGAATAGTCACAAAGAAACTTATCAAAAAGGATTTAACCGAAGATGAAACAACCGATGTTAAGGATTGCATCTGTAATGTATTGAACTATCTTCAAGTGGCCGAAAGCCATACAGGGGTTACAAGCGCATCAAATGACGGATATTCCGAAAGTTACGAAAACACTGCAACGTTTAACGATTCTATAAATTCCATTATCAACGAATGGATAGGTTACCTAATTGTATCCTATATCGGATTCTAGTATGTTTAACGACACAGTGACATTGTTTAACTGTTACATTGATCCACAGACACGAAAAGAGGCATGGAATAAAACCATACTCAAAGGTTGTATGTGGCGTAAAAAGACAGTTAAAACAGTAGCCAACGGAAAGATACAAGTAGATGACGCAATATCCTTAACCATCCCTTGTTGCGATAGTTACATAGCACCTAGACAGTATGAAAAGTTACCAACGGAGGAAATGCTCAAATATTGGACATTAAACTCTGATAGTAACAAAGATATTGTGGTGCTGGGAGAGGTCGTAGAAACGATTGATTCCGACTATACGATTACTAGCTTGCGCAAAGATTATGATGTGTTTACGCTTGCATCAGTGAGTGACAACACGCTTGTTGATTGTTTGAAAAATTGGAAGGTAACTGCTAAATAGACAAAGTAACGGTTACATTGAAGATGAAAGCAATGCAAGCTATATTAAAAGAGCGTAACCTCGAAGAACGCGGAAAAGTTCAGCAATACATCGATAGTGAGGCACTTCGCTTAATGTCTCCTTACACCCCTAAAATGGGCGGTCCGTTAATTGATAGTGCAACTACAATGACCGACATAGGAAGTGGACTTGTAAAGCAAGGCGGAGCGAAAGCGCCATACGGTAAGAAATGGTACTACAATCCAGCTAAATTTACAGGCGCACCAAAACGTGGAAACATGTGGTTCGAACGTACTATGAACGAAGGTGGACGTAAAAGCATCTTTGAAGGTGTTATACGAATGACAGGAGCGAAAAAAGTATGACAATAAGTGAAAGTATTATTGAATGGCTACGAGGTTTTAGCGGGCTAGATGTAGCGGAAGTTATTGAAACCGAATTATTAGGTGGAAGTATTGGAGAGAATGTGTTGTCCAAGTCTCCTACGAATATCGTAAACATGTTCGCAGACGGTTCACAACGTAGAACTGAATACTATTCATTCTATGCTAAAAAAAGTTCACAGTTAAATGACGAGCGCATTACGAATGATAAGTTTTTTGAAGAATTAGAAAGTTGGATTGATGATTGTAACTACAATGAAAACTATCCAACATTAGATAAAAAAAGAGTATGTGAGGAAGTAACGGTTTCGGGCAGTTACTATCTATTTGAGAATAACGAACACGAAAGTATTTATATGCTCACAATTCAAATCCAATATCGAAAGGAGCGATAAAAATAGCTACAGCAAATGTATTAGCAGAAACACCAAAATTAGTAAAACTATGGAAGAAGCATCAAACAATGTTCTTCATAAAACAGCTTGAAGATTACATCCGTATCCAAAAGGCTACCGAATTAACAATATCCTTAAATCCCGAAACAGAGGACTTTGATTACATAGCAGACGAAAGCAAAACCACAGAGTTAAGTTCATATTCTCCATCAATTAGTGGGCTTCCATTGACTATGTATGAAGGGGAACCCGACTTTGACATGATTTGGGAATATTTCTATAACTTGAAAACAGGAAGTGACGCTGTAACGGAAGGCATGATCGTTTATCCTAAGAAAGTAGGAGATGGTTATATGGCTTGGCAGTTCTCATTACTAATCGTGTGCAATGAAATGAATTTAGTAGACAAAACTATTTCATTTGATTCAAACATACGAGGAACTGTTAAAAAGGGTGTTGCTAAGATCGATACAACTACTGGAAAAGTAACATTTACAGAAAATGCGCAAGGCGCGTAGGAGGAATACATGGAAAGTATCACATACAATGGTAAAAAATATGAATTACCTATCAAAACAATTAAAATCGCAGAAGCAGAGGATGCGTTGTTAAGAACAACATCAAGAGTTGATGCTTACGAAAAGCAATTCAACTATGTAAAATGCTGTCTAGGAGAAATGTTTGTCGATATATTTGGTACTGATGTCATGAACGAAGTCAACCTAGTAGAATTGACTTATGTTACAAACTTAATTGATAACGCATACAGCGAAAAAACAAACCATCAACAATTAGAAAAAGCAAACGAAGTAGCTGGTAGCAAAGCAGTGAAAAGCATAATTGATGCTGGTAATTCAGTTAAGCATGTAATGGATGCTAGAAATTCGCTATGATTGATTTAACAAAGGAGTTGCCACAAGCCATTACGGTCAATGGCGACTCTTTTAAATTAAGAACTGATTATCGTTTGTGGATTCGATTCGGAATTGATTTTGAGGAGTACCAAAGGAATCAAGAGGCAGATACAGATGTTAGCTATGTGTTCGAGAATGAAGCTCCAATTATCACAGTGGACGTTTTGAACGCATTGCTATGTTTCTATTACAATCCTCCAATCACTCCTAAGGCGGAACGTTCGACAGGACCGAAAGCATTTGATTATTTGCTAGATGGAGACTATATATTTTCTGCACTGTACGCTGTATATGGCATCGATATTGCTGAAATAGAAATGCACTGGCATAAATTTCAAGCATTGGTATTGAATATAAGTGGAGATTCAACAATGTTTGGATACATCAAACAGGCTAGATTGTACAAGAAATCAAATGACACGTACGAAAAATGTATGTTAAAGGCAAAAGATGCGTATGCGTTACCAGTAGCAGAGAAACAAATTGATTCAAAAGAAATAGACGAATTTAACGCCTATTTTGGAGGTGGAAATGAATAGCAGATGGAACTTTATTATTTGAAACCAAGCTAGATTCTAAAGGACTGGAAACTGGTCTTAATGGAATTGACGATAAACTCAAAGGAGTGCAAAACACTTCAATGAAAATGCTAGGTGTTCTAGGTGCTGGTATGGCTGGGCTAGGAACACTAAGCATTTCATTAGGATCACAATTCGAGACTAGTTTTGCAAAGGCATCCACAATGTTTGGGGATGTCAATGTAGATACAGAGAATTTAACAGATAAGATTTTAAAGTTATCCGAAGCAACTGGTATATCGGCGAATGAATTAAACGAAGGATTGTACTCTTCGTTATCCGCTGGGATTCCTGTTACTAAAGATATGGGTATAGCAATGGAGTTCTTGGAAACTTCTACCTTGCTTGCTCGCGGTGGTTTTACAAGCACAGAAAAATCAGTCGACGCATTAACAACCGTGTTAAACGGTTATAAGATGGAGTCAAAAGATGCAACGAAAGTCGCTGACATGCTTTTAATGACACAAAATAAAGGTAAAACGACGGTTGATGAATTAGCCTCAAGCATAGCAAACGTAGTACCTACTGCATCTAGTTTGGGTGTTAGTTTTGAAGAAGTATCTGCATCATTAGCGACAATGACGGCGCAAGGTGTTCCAACTGCTCAAGCAACTACACAACTAAATCAAATGCTTGCCGAACTAGGTAAGAGTGGAACGGTTGCGAATACTGCGATGATGGACATGTACGAAGGCATGGGCTATGGAAGGAAGACTTTCCAAGAACTCATGGATGAAGGCGTGAATGTTGTTGATATCATCGCTGATATGGAAACATATGCAAAAGATAACGGTAAATCATTACTTGATATGTTCGGTTCCATTGAGGCTGGTAAATCAGCTTTGGCAATGGCTGGCGATAATGCTGTAACATACTGCAACAACCTAGAAGCTATGAGAAACTCTTCGGGTTCGACCAAAGAAGCAGCGGAAAAGATGAATGATACATTTGATGTTCAATTACAGAGACTTAAAGCTATTGGATCATCAAAGTTGATTGAGTTTTATGGTGGTATCAAGGATAGTTTAAAAGATGTAGTAAAGTATGCAGTTGAATTTGTAAGTAGCCTAGATGTAGAAAGTGTTATAAAAGGTGCTTCCGTACTTGCTGGAGTATTAGCAACAGTATTAGCGGTGGTAATAAGTTTGCGTGGTGCATTTGCTTTGCTTAAATTCATGACGATAGCTGGAGAAGTGGTTAGCTTAGGTACTGCGATATCGACTAGCCTTGTTGCACCGCTCGGGGCTTTACTCACAGCATTAGCACCTATTATAGCTACAGCTGTGGCAATTATAGCTGTTATCGCACTGGTAACAACAGCAATCTATCAACTGTGGAATGAAAATGAGGTATTTAGGCAAACAGTAATGAACGCTTGGAACTCAATCATGGACACATTAACGTTATTTTGGAATGTTGTCGGAAAGCCTATATTTGATGCAATTACACGCGCATTACTAAATATATGGGAAAACGGCATAAAGCCACTATGGGATGCGTTCAAGGAATTTATAGCTAATCTTGTTATGAAATTAGCTGAATTTTGGGAATCAATTAAACCTATCGTTGATTTCTTCATAACTGTATTCGGACCTATAATCGTAAATACCCTTACGTGGGTTGCTGATACATTTGGAAACATGGTATCAATAGTAATGAGTTTGTTAGGCGCATTACTTAAAAATATTGGAGAAATCGTTGGTGGTATTCTTGACTTCTTCGGTGGAATCATCGATTTTATTGTTGGTGTATTTACTGGAGATTGGGAAAAAGCATGGAGCGGGATTGTCCGAGCCTTTAAAGGAATTTTCGACACGATATATGGCATCGCTAAAATACCGATCAACTTAATAATCGGGCTTGTTAACGGTATGATTGGCGGTGTAGAAAGTGGAATCAACTATATCGTTCGTGCTGTGAATGGATTATCATTCGATTTACCCGATTGGTTAGGTGGGGGACACTTTGGGTTTGATTTGAACGAGGTTTCTTTCGGAAGAGTAGCTTATCTCGAAAGAGGAGGAATCCTGCCAAAAGGAAAGACAGGCTACTTAGAAGGAAATGGAGCAGAAGCAGTTATTCCGCTAGACAAAAATAAATATTGGACAAAATCAGTGGCACGTCAAATGCTACAATATATGCCACAAGCTAGTAAAACAGAAAACAGTCAAACGGTTAATTTCTACCAACCAGTAGAAACGCCCGATGATGTATCAAGAAGATTAAGAATCGATGCAAGAATGGGGTTGATAGGATAGCAACAGCAAAATTCATTAGAGACGATAACGCAGAATTTACGATTGACGATAAAATTTGGAGGATTCCTTCCGACGGTTTAGTTGGGTTTGACTTTACAGGAATAGCACTTACTACGGAAAATAATGCCGTCACTGACGGATCATATTTAACGTCGAAAAGGATACCCGAAAAAGATAGGACCGTTAAAGCGGTTCTACAAAACAAATCGCTGAGTAAAGATATGCGACAAATCGTACGTGGTTTCTTTAATGTGAAACACAAGTTTAGCGTTTATATAACTTATCAAGGAGTTACACGTTGGTGTAAAGGGGAACTGTATGCAGTTTCCCTACCAACTGTAAAAGAGAATGGTAAGTTAACACTAGAAGTAACAATGCTATGCACAATGCCATTTATGCTTAGTGAAGATAATTATGCGCAGAACATAGCATTGATAGAACCTAAATTCGACTTTCCATATAACAAGGAAATTAACGAACGATGGGAGTTCTCAAGCTATAAATTTGCGAATAAGGTTGAACTCATTAACGATGGGGATGTGGAAACGTTTTGTAAGGCGGTTATCACAGCCAAGGGGAACGTTACAAACCCATCTTTAATTAAAGACGATAAATATATACGTATATTAGACGTCTTGGAAAGTGGCGATGTAATCATCATTGATCTTGAAAAGCAACCAGTATCAATCACTAAAAACGGAGAAAATGTTATAGGTAAAACCGATAGAACTTCATCATTTAATGAAATGAAATTCAACGTAGGCACTAACATGATCGGGTATGATGCAGATGATGGTTCAAATATGTTGGATGTAACGATTTATTTTAATAAACGTTACTTAGGTATTTAATATGGAACTATTAGCATTGGACAAAGATTTCGTTATAGTTGATCAAATAGTTTCTTCAAATATTCAGTGGAGTAGGAAATATTACGAACACGGATCATTTGCAATACAAATTCAAGCAGATAACTATACGGACGATATGAAATATATTTATACGAAGGACCGTCCCGAACTCGGAATGATTAACAAGGTTTCGTATTCAGATTCTAAGAATACGAAAAACATAGTTATTAGTGGCTACTTTGTAGAAAGATGGCTTAACGACAAGATCGTGCATCCTACTTTCTATGGAATTGGAGAAATTTCTTCTGTTGTAAAAAACATGATCGATCAGTACAAGGAAGATATACCGATATCAGCAGTAAAGCTATTGAATGCTGGAGGAAAGGTTGATTTCCAAGAGACTGGAATGGAATTAGGGAAAAAGGCAAATGAAGTACTTCAAACACAAGAAATGTCATACCGCGTCCGTTATGATTTCCCTAAGAATGAATTTATAGTCGAAATATACAAAGGTATCGACAGAACGCAATCACAAAGCGAGAACAACTTCGTCACATTCTCTACTTCGTGGGGCAACATCTTGAGTGTAAAAGCTGACAAAGATAACTCTAACTTCAAGAACTTTGCCGTGGTTGCTGGAGAAGGTCAAGCAGAAGAAAGAATCGACGTTTGTGTTGATTTGTCAAACGGCGGATATAAAAAGAAAATATACATCGACAAGAGAAACGAACGGTGGAATCCGACAGAACAGTCCAGGGAACAATACGATTCCAAACTGGTGCAGTTAGGGCTTGAAAATTTGCTTTCTTATGAGAATGTTTCTAACGTCGAATTTGAACCTATGGCATCATCTTATAGATATCTAATAGATTATGATTTAGGAGATAAATGCGATATAATGATTACAGATTTACACTTGTTGATTGAGGCTAGAATAATCGGCATATATGAAGTTATCAAAGATTCAAAGCACACGATCACATTAGAAATAGGTAACAAGATATTAAAACCAGTAGAAAAGGTTGAAAGGAGAATTTACTAATAATTAGTTTCCCATTTGATAGTAAAAACGGCGATAGAGCCGTAAACAGTATTACATTTAGACGCATATTCAGTAGATACTTTACAAACGGAGTATTTATGAACCCGTCCACAGAATTACAAGTAGTCGCTAAAGCTGGAAATGTAGTGACTGTGAAAAAAGGAGATTGCAATATAAACGGCGCTATAGGGATACAAGATGAAGACCTTGATATCACACTAGAAAACGCTAGTAGTCAACCTAGAATCGACAGAATCATCGTGAGACTTGATGATAACGTTTCGGCAAGAAACATTTCTATTCAAGTGTTAACAGGAACGCCTTCAGCTTCACCAACTCCACCGCCCCTTACTAGAATCACATCAGTTTATGATTTGTGTATAGCGAGCATTTATCGACCAGCAAACGCTACAGCAATTAAACAATCTGATATCACGGACACAAGGGCTGAGATAAGTCTATGTGGTATTGTATGTGGTACGATTAAAGAGGCAGATTCTCAAACTATTTATTTGCAGATACAGACTCACTTAAAAGAGTTCAAAGAGGATGAAGAAGCGCAATTCGTTGTATGGAGTGATGGAAGAAAGCTAACTTTTGATGAATGGTTCGAAACAATAAAAGGGAAGTTAGGAGAAGATATTGCTGGTAGTTTGCAAATGCAGATTGATGAACTTGAATCAAAGTTGCCTGTTGAACTAGAAAAGAAAGAGAATGTATTTGATAAAAACAGCGCATTCAATAAAAATTTCGGCAATGTTGTTGGAACCGTTTGCGAAGGAAACGATCCTAGATTAAGTGACCCACGAAATCCAACTTCACATACTCATGACGAACGGTATTATACAGAAGCAGAAGTGAATAATCTATTGAGTGGAAAGTCTTCTACATCACATACGCACGACGACAGATATTATACCGAAGGGGAAGCGGATGCAAGATATAAATTCAAAGGTGATTTTGTGATTGTGACTGGTTCGGTAACTTTGTCGAGTGGAAGTGGATCAACAAAAGTAGGTTTCCCTAGCGGTTTAAACAAAGATAATTGTGTTATTGTGTCTTTTATGTCTAGGAATAATGCTCAAGCAAGCAATTACGGTTACGCGGAAGGATATACAACTTCATCGATGGGTAATGTTGTAGGAGGAAGAGAGAGACAGGTTTATTTCGATGATGGAATAAACATTAACTATAACAGTGGAACGGCGTCGTCAACTAATGCTACTTTTAGTTTTAAACTAGTTTTAATGAAGGTATAAGTATGAGAAATATACTTGATATTAACTTCCGCACGAAGATAAATGGCGTTTCTAGTGCATCGACCGACTATAACACTGTAGAACTGTCAATCGTTCCAAATGAAACACAAAAGACAAACTTCAAGATTGAGGTTACTGATTATGCTTCAATCTTGCATACGTCAAATGTTGTTTCGCTAATCGACGGAAGAATTAGCTATACAATTCCTTTTGATTATTGGAAAGGGATAGGGACTATAAAAGTTAGATTGCTAAGCAGTGAAGGAAATTCTACATATTTGACTTTAGCGAACAAAGTGAATTTAAACGGTAGCGAGCAAGTTATAGTTAAATATGGAGAAAGTAGTTTTGAAATTAGTGTAGTTGAAAAATCATCCGCATCCAGTTTGATAGATTTGTTTCTACCAGTTGGACATGTTATCACAAATGGATTAGCTTCATTTGATCCAAATGTATTATACGCTGGAACCACATGGATTCGCAGAAAAGGACGCGTTATTGTCGGTGTTGATGAATCACAAACTGAATTTGCGACGGTAGATAAAATAGGGGGGCACAAGAATTTACAGACACATAGCCATGGAGTTAGTGTTGGGAGTGGAGGAGAACATGGACACAGTGCATCTAGTGGAAGTGCTGGAGGTCACAATCATAGCGCCAGTACATCGATTAGTAGCGCTAGTATCACAGGACAGTGCCGTGTATTGGCGCATCCAGCGTGGGTTGGTGGAAACTCGGGGTCATTAGGCATATATGACCCATCAAGCAGAGAACCATATCCATCGGGAAATGCTTCGGCCATGGCCGCTTATTTGAAATTAAACAATAGCCATGGACACGGTGCATCTACTTCTATAGGTTGGGGCGGAGACCATGCACATTCTATATCTGTTGGGAATGGAGGAAGTCATGGACACAGTGCAACAATTTCAAATACTGGTACTGGTAATGCCGAAAACTTACAGCCATACATAACTAAGTATGTATGGGAAAGAATCTCATAGGAGGAAATGAGCAGATAGAAACAATTACGACTATTATATTAAGCGTAACTACAACACTTTTAGGCGCTATCGTAGTGGGCTTATATAAAGACACAAAAAGACTACGTAGTGAAAGGAAGAATAAAAATGAAGGTAGAGAAGAAGCTATGCGTATAGGTATGTGTTCGGTGCTTAGAGAACATCTTGTTAAACTACACGCAGAAGCCACTTCACAGGGATACATTACCCGCAGACAGCGAGAACGCTGGGAAGAAATGTTCAAATCATACCATGCACTTGGTGGAAACGGGATGATAACGGACATGAACGACGAAATAAGGGATTTACCTATTAAATGAACATGATACCTAGTATCATGTTTTTTACTATATGATTGTGATATAAAGGAGGAATTATATCATGGACTTTAGTCAATTAACACAATATTTTGTTTTTGTAGTTTTGATTGCTTGTTTAATTGTTGGTTATATTTTGAAGACTTCATTTGATTCTGTACCCAACAAATACATACCTACAATTTTAGCGTGTATAGGAACATTGTTGAATGTTTTTGTAAGTGGTATTTCTGTTGAATCTATTGTATATGGAGCGCTCACAGGATTGGCTTCAACGGGTATGCACCAAGCGTTTACAAGATTCATTGAAGGTAAAAAAGAAGATACTGCTTTACCAAAATAGGAGGAGATAAAATGAAAACACCGACAGATTTTAGAAATGAAGTATTAGGAAAACGATTTGACATTGATGGATACTATGGCGCACAATGTTGGGATGGATATGCTTACTACATGAAATGGTTAGGATATGCCTACGCTTTTTGCACTTCAAGTAACTACGTAAAAGACATTTGGAACAATCGTGCAAGTAACGGCATGTTGGAATCATGCGAAGTTGTTTCTACAATGCAACAAGGTGATATCGCTGTGTTTGCAGAAACGAGCGAAACACCTTATAGCCATATCGCTATATTCGTTGCTGATAACGGAAACGGAACAGGCGTATTCCTTGGACAAAATCAAGGTGGCTCTGCTGGCGCATTTAACGAAGTTACTTTCTCTTATAGTTGTATGTTAGGAGCGTTAAGACCTAAATGCTATAAGGATTTATTTGCAAAACCATCTAAGGCCAAATACAAAGTTGGTCTTCCAGTGTGTACAAACACCTTAGCAACCTCCAGCACAGGCGATAAGGTTTATAAAGGAGATTGGGAAGGCACAATCACAAAGATTGTAGAAGGAACAACTTACCCTTATCTATTAAACAATGGAACAGGCTGGACAAACGATGAAGGAATCGACAGCGACCCGCACAGCCCAGGGGCTAAGAAGTCCGTAGATCAAGTTGCTTTGGAAATCTACAGAGGGATCGGGAACTGGGGAAACGGTCAAGAACGTATTAACAAATTAAACAGTGCTGGATACAATGCCAACGCAGTACAAGAAAAAGTAAACTCAATGTTTTAATTAAAAAACCTACTCTATAATAAGGGTAGGATTTTTTATGCTCTATTCTTTTTATTCTTCTCTTCGCGGATTTCTTTCAGTCTTTCAATGAGCGCATTCATAAGTTCCCATATCGCGATTTCTTCTTCATTAAGTTCATCGAACACATTACCACCTCCAAATAACTTATATCATATATAAGGAAGAATAACTTAAAAGTTAACAAATACGATAGTTTATATTAAGAAATTAACAGATATGATATTTTTTAAATAATCAATATAAAAAAAGCAATGACTGATCCATTGCTTTTAGTATTCGACACGTTCTAGTTTGTTAGTTTCTTTACTGGTTTTGTATATTGTATATGAATATTGCAAATAATGATCGCTATTTCTGTGGTTATCAACAACTTGTTTAGCTTCCTCTAATGTTTCACATCTACAAATTTTGCTATCTTGTGTATCTAAATGGTAACGTTCGCAAACAATATAATCTTTCATAACAATTCTCCTAGTGGGGTTACCACATAACAATATTCTATTTTCCACCCATCATACATATAATGATCTAATCGTACACCCATATCTTTTCCATCAAGGCAATTACCAAACAAAGAGTTAGATATCATATCTGCATTAAACATCTTTGCGTCACTTCGTATTTCGTAGCTACGTTCAGTTTCTGTATATTCATCTTCAAATGAATCAGAAGAAAATACAACTACTGCTTTTAATACATTTACATTCGATTTTCTATTTGTTCCATTTATTTCGTTATGTCTATTAAAGATATCTCTAACTTGCTCAAAAGTAACTTTTTTCATTTTTCTTTTTTCCTTATGTGGGGTTGCCACTTATCATAATTTAATTTATAATAAGGGTGGTGGTTAGCCACCCTTACGAGCCTAGGCTCTAAATGATTTGAGATACTTTGTTAAGCTACTGTGTCGGTTGACTGCGAAATCATTTGCGACACACCATGCTTCATAACTTAGTATCTCTTTTTTAATACTTGACAACTTTATCACACCCTTCTCGTCAATCTAGATATCACTACCTTGATTACATATATATTATATCAGTATATACTTATATTGTCAACACATTTGTGTGAAGTTTTTTTTAATTGACATTATAAGTATATCCATATATAATGAAATAGAAATGAGGTGTTACAATGGCAACAAGCGAAGCGCAAAAAAAGGCTAGTGCAAAATATGATAAAGAAAATGTGGTAGGGAAGTACTTGAAGTTAAATAAAAATACCGATCAAGATATTATTGAATTTTTAAAGGGGAAGAATTTACAAACCCTTTTCAAAAAATTAGTGCGAGATGAAATTGAGAGAGAATATGAAAACAAATGATTTTGTAAGAGTGTTGAGCGAAATACTTAAAATTGCAGAACCGAAAATGGATCATGATGAATCATATTTCGAAACGGATACTCAAATGGCTTGTGTTATGCTTCCCGAAAAAACTATATATATAAGGAAAGGGAATGTAAGTTATGATTTATTCTTTGCCATTGCTCATGAAATGCGTCACATATGGCAGTATGATTATAAAAAATATGATTTTGATTCATATATAAACAATTCTTCAAACGATACTGAAAAATATAACAATCAAGATATGGAAATAGATGCACACGCATTCGCAATTTTAATTATGATGAAAATGTTAAAAGTTCAACCAAATCTAGAAGCGATTTTTAACAAAGATATCTTGCTGAAAATAGAAAAAAGAATGAATGAAATAGATAGCGAAGAATCTTTAAAATTCGATTAAAAGCAGTTAAAAATGTGCCGTATCTCACAGTTATCTCACAAATTCTCTTTCTATATATTTATATACACGATAAATAAGGGGTTTTTTGAACATTGACATTGTTTAATACATTTCCTTTCGATAACCTAGTAAAAAGAACGTCCTCATGGCGTTCTTTTTATGTCTATGATTAAATTTGAAAATTTACTCCTTTATATTTTTAAAATGTTCTGTAGCCCAAATTTGAAGATTTTCAATTTCAATATCAGCACTCTTTAGTAATTCATCTCTAGAGTTGAGTGTATCTTTTAGTCCTGTTACTTGTTTTGCGTCACATACACCTTCCGTTGCCATTTTTTCATCTACTTTATCGTTTTCTATATCATAGCCAACACAACTTAGCACGGAATCTGAACTAAAATGGCTGCCGACTGTTTTCTCGTCTTCTATTTTATAAGATACCATATAAATTTCAGAGGTTGAATATAAAAAACTAATACTTAATATTTTGTTTTTTTCTATATCTCTTGAGATACCGAAGTTCTTATCTTTGTCGATTATAATAAGTACGCTATCTTGCGCCACCGTACCTTCTTTAGGTCTGTCTTGAACTTTCCAACCCGCATTTTCAATCTTCTTGTCTACATCTTTTGCGATATCCTCATCGCTTTTATTTTCACAACCTGTCAAACCAATACACAAACCAACTAATAGTACAAAACATAGTAATTTTTTCATCTTTTTCCCTCCATGATGAAATACTTTATATTCAAAGTATAACATACAAATATGTCGGAGTATATATAATAAGTATTGATGATTGTGTACACAATATAAATATTTATCTTTTAAAAAAGATTGGATAATATGTAGCAGGTATGATATCCTTATAGCGGTTGGTGATGATATGAAAAAAAATCAAAATACATTAAGAATGATTGGTATCGTAGGCATAATTGTACTCTTTATAGTATCAATGGTATGGCCTTTTTTACAGGTTTATGCCAAAATTGGGGCTTTAGCAATTTATGGATATATTAGCTTTTCACAACTTATGCAAAGAAAAAGAGAAGGCGAAGATATTGAAAAGAGTTTGTTGTTTACGCTAGCAATGTTCGCTGTATTTATATATTTATTTTTCTTTTAGAAATAAACTTTTATGAAAATTTAAAGTTGTATAGGCTATGGATTCTAGAATTCTTTAGAAATCATGTCAACCGTTTTTGAAAATGTCTCAAAAATAGTTAAACATTAGTACAGTCATTACGATGCTTCATCGTTAGTAAATAATTTTGAAACGAAGCATGTTTCCATGGATGACTCATCGGTGGAAT